>CAZTXE010000026.1:0-8930 GCA_964617305.1 uncultured Candidatus Saccharibacteria bacterium
AGGGTGTTTTAGGTGTAGAGTTTATCAGTTGTACATCAAGTGGTAACACAGGTGAGATTAGACTTTCTGAACTTGTGGCTAATGGTACAAGTTACACAGGTTTTAAAGCACCCGACTCTTTAGCATCAAACATCGTCTATGAAATGCCTAGTGCCAACGGAACAGCAGACTATGTCCTAACTTGGCAAACAGGTAGTGCTTTGGAATGGAAAGAAGTAACAAGTGTTGGCTCTGCCGGAGATATAACTGCCGTTGGTTCCATGGGTAGTGGTGACACCTTCGCAGGTGCTACTGCTGACGATGATTGGTTAGGTCTTGGGGCGGCAGCAGGTCGTATAGAATTTGATGATCTGGCAACTGATGAGGTAAACATACTTAGTGCTAACGTCGGTATAGGTACAACAAGCCCAGGATATACTCTTGACGTAAATGGCACCGCACAAGCCACAGGGTTTAGAGTCAATAGTGAAATTGTTACTGACTGGGCAGGCACAGGAATAACAGTTAGTGGAGGTGCTCTTACAGCAGATCTTGGTACCTCAATAGAAACAGGAGAAATCGCAGAGGATGAAATATTAGAAATTAATCTTGACTTAACAAACTCCCCTACCAACAACTATATATTAACGTATGACGAAACAAGTGGTGGTTTTACATGGGAACAAGACCAAACTGACGGTGACGAAAAGGTAGGAATAGATAGTGGAGCTACTGCAGGATATCTTGGAGCAGCATCAAATGATGGTGTGTTAAGAGCCTCCTCCCCTATTTCATATTCAGACGGTGGTGACTATATAACACTAGGAATAACAGGTGACGCAATTGGAGATACACAACTTGCATTCAACACAGGCCAACATCTTACAACAACAAGTACACCTACATTTGATACAGTAACAGCTTCGACCTCAGCCAGCATTGCAACATTAAATAGTGTTGCCTCAGTTGACTCAACAACAGAAAACACTGTAGAAGCCACAATATTTGATAGTGACGCTCAAAACGTATCCGGTGTTTGGGAGGTCCAAGACAATACCAGGTTAGATTTCGGTAATGAAGCGGACTTTGGCATGCTCTATGATGAGACAACCGATGACAGGTTCGAGTTGGTAGATGCTGGAAGCAATGTATTTCTTGATATAACAGATCAGGGAACTACTGCAGAGTTTGCATTCAATGTTGATGACTTTTTTATAAATGACGACGGCAATGTAGGTATAGGAACAGTAGCCCCCTCTTCCCTATTATCTATAAGCAGTACCTCAACAAGCACAGGATTTACAGGATTTGATTTAGATTGGTCACCAGGATCTTCTACCACGTTAACTGGAGATTTATTTAGTATAAACATTGGATCCGATGGAACAGCAGATAACCTCTTTGCAATATATGACAACTCCTCCGATGTGTTCACAGTAACTGAGAGCCAAATCACATCAGCAGTCCCCCACCAATTTACAGCAACTGGTGATGTTTCCATGTCTTACGACCTAATATTAACTAATCAGACTGCAAGTAAGCTTGAAACATATGGACCATTTGAAATTGAAGTTGGACAAGACTTTGAAAACAATGATTTTGCATTAACTACATATGGTACAGGTGCTTTGGTGGTAAATGCAGCAGGTGGATCTGAATTTACACGCTCAGGAGCCACTGTTGCTACCTATGATAGAACCTCAGATGATGGGGCAATAATCTCTCTAAAACAGGCAGGAACGGAAGAAGGAACAATTTCTGTATCCGGTGCAACAGTATCTTACAACGGTTTCACAGGAAGCCACTATGCCTGGGCATCTCCAGATGTACAGAACAGTTTAGGTTTAGAATATGATGCAACCACGGGCAAAGGTAGTTATGACGATACTAAACGAGGACTTCTTGTAACCTTAACGGGTACAAATAGTTATCTAAACGACCGAGCAGAGTCTGAAATACTATATGGTATAGATATTGCCACGGTAGAAAATGATTCTAGAGTACTAGGAGCCTACCTAGCACCTCTTGAAATCAACATACCAACTGGCACAAGTAACCCATTACTGGTTACTGCTGTAGGTAACGCAGATATCTGGGTTGTAGACACAGGAGAAAACATTCAAAGAGGAGATTACCTTATTGCTGCAAGCACTCCAGGACACGCACAAGTAGATAGTAATGAGTATGAAATAAGCTACATAGTGGCTAGAGCCGCAGAAAACGTAGATTGGACAGGGGTAGATGAGGTAGTTGAAGACACAGACACTAAACACAAGAGAATTTCAATATTTTTTGAAAGCTTTACTATAGATAGGAAATCCACCTTAGAAAACATTGCTACTCGTGAAGCAACAATGCAAGAGTTACAAACAGAGATAGCTCTTATTAATACCGTTTTGGGTATAACAGCTGTTGACGAGGAAGCTGCATCTACCCTACTAAGCCTAACAGAGGAAATAACGGCAATTTACAACCAATTTAAGGAACTTGTGGAAGGTCTGGGTCTAACAAAAACTGTAGATACCGAAGGAAACGATGTATTGGCCATAAATAGTGATCTAACAATCACAGGAGCAACAGCACTGGCTGATCTAACAATCACAGGAGACGTTATGGCAGGTCTCATTAAAATTGATACCATAAATAACTCAATTGGTATCGTAGGGCCAGAATGTGAAGACAATGAAGACTTATGTGAGGTACAAACCCTATATCTACAGAAGTCCCTAGCTGGAAACGTAGACATATTAGATGGAGCTGTTGTTATAGAGCCTTCAGGAGATACACAGGTCAAAGGAACTCTAACAACAAACAAACTAGCAATAGAAACCGAGGAAGAAAGCGATAAATCAGCAGGAAAGGCTATCATTTCAGCAGGTAATACATCAGTTAGTGTTACAACCTCAGCGCTAACAGATACTTCCCTAGTGCTAGTTACACCAAAGGGCGCTCCTGTTGCAGTTAGTACTGAAAACATTGACTCCGACACGTTTGAAATAAGGATTGAAGATACAAAAACAAAGGATATAACAGTTGATTGGTTAATTGTTGATATAAATTAATAAAGAATGAAAAAAAGAGGAAAAAAGGACAGTCTGATAGGTTTAATCCCTGTAACCCTAGTAATCGTGGGTGTTGTTGCCTTATTTGCCTTCCCTACTGATAAGAAAATACCTGAATTCAAAGAAACAAGTGAACTATCAAAGTATCAATATCAGGCAAAAAATAGTAACTACAGGGTGCAAATTGGAGATAAAAAAACAAATACACCAACAGTTGAGTTTACAACCTCTGGAAAGAGTATTTCCTTTGCTATCAAAGGGATTACATCTGAAATAAGTGATCCTGAGATACTTGAAAACAAGTTAATATACAAAGACATTGAAGATGGAATAGATATCACCTACCAAACGCTTTCAAATGGAGTCAAAGAAGAGATCATTCTTAACAAAGAAACCAATCAAAACAGCTTTTTGTTTGATATGACAACCAAAGGTCTAGAGGTGGATACAGAGAGTGATCATCAGGGCAGAATGTCCTTTACTGATAGTAAGGGGAACAGAATGTTTCATTTTGAGAACCCATTTGCAATAGATGCAGCAGGAAATAGAACAGATAATGCCTATTATCAAATAATTGAAGGGGAAAATGATAAAGATCAGTTACTTATTATAGTAGATCCAGAATGGTTGCAGTCAGAGGAAAGAGAATACCCTATTGTTATAGACCCTACGATACTTACAGATGATAATGCACCCGTAGGATTTTGGCGGTTTGATGAAGGTTACGGTACAACAGCAAATGATCACTCCCCTAACTCAAATGCAGGGACAATAACGAATGCCACATGGCAAACAGATGATATGTGTGTAAGTGAAAAGTGTCTGTACTTTGATGGAGACGATGATTATGTAAATTTTGGTGATGTTGAAGTAGACGGATTAGCTACAGTAACAGTGTCCGCTTGGATAAGACCCACTACAATAACTTCCTCGGAACCCTTTCATAACACAACTGGTAATGCAATCATAGATAAATCTGGTGCTGGAGACGATAATCTGTCCCTGTACCTAGGCAGTAATGATGAAATAGAGTTTTATATAGAGACTAGTGGCGAATATACGATAACCACAACCACAAGCCCCATAAATACAAATGTTTGGACACATGTAGCGGGAGTTTATGATGGTTCGGACATGTATATTTACGTTAATGGGGAGCAGATAACCTCAGGAAGTGCCTCAGGAAGTATTATAGACAACTCAAATGATCTTACAGTTGGGACAAGTGATGCTCAAGTAGCTGACTTTGACGGTTTTATTGATGAAGTAAAGGTATTTGATTACGCACTAACAGCCTCTGCTGTAAAGGCAGAACATAATACAGGAGCAACCACACACGGCTCAGCTGCCCATTTTGGCCCAAATAACAAAGATTTCCTTAGTGATGGACTTGTTGGCTATTGGGAAATGAATGAGACAAGTGAAAACACCTGTACTGGAGCTACAAATGATAACTGTGATTCCTCAGGTAATGGCAATGATGGTGCTTGGAATGCAGATGCTACAAGCGGTAACGGTAAATATGGTGGTGGCGTTGAGTTGGACGGAACAGGTGATTTTGTTGATGCCGGTACAGATTCTCTAGGGGGGGAAATAACAATAGCTACATGGATAAATCCAGACAACATTGCGACTAACTGGGCTGGATTTGTTAGTAAAAACGGCACAACCGATGAAAAAGTATTCTGGTTAGGGCAACACTCATCTGACGGTTATATTAGATTTGGAGTATATCCTGATGGTAATACAGAATCCTCTATTGATACAGACTCGGCAGTTATAGCTAATGGAAGTTGGTATCACATTGTTGCTACATATGATGGAAATTATCAAAAACTCTATGTGGATGGGGAGTTGGTCAAAACCTCCTCAGATTTAAATACTACTCAAACAAGCGGAACTAGTAATTATTGGCTGGGTAAATCCACAGCAGTAGGTTTTGATGGAACAATGGATGAAACCCGTATATTTAACAAAGCTTTATCCCCTACCGATGTTCAGAATCTCTATAACTGGGCACCCGGTCCTATTGCACACTGGAAACTTGATGAAAATACAGGTACCACTACAACATACGATACCTCTGGTGGAGAACATGCTCTAACACTAGCAAGTATTACTGAGTCTAGTTGGACTAAAGGTAGATATGGGTCTGCCCTAACCTTGGATGGTTCCGCTGACTATGCCTCTATTGCAGATAATGATGATTTTGATTTTGCAGCAGCTGCGGGCTTTACAATAGCAGGCTGGTTCAAACATGACACAATTGCTACCAATGCAGACCATATAATTGGAAAAAGGGGTTTGGGGGGTTATAGCTACAAAGCAACCATAACAATAGATAACACCAAAGTAGCGGCTAATGAAACGGACTTTCCTATGGTAATAGCAGACACTTACGATGGTACGAGCAGTGAGCCTGATTTAAGAACCACAGGAAACGGAGGTAATATTGAAAACACGGATGCCACAGGAGGAGCCTCCGGAGCATATACAGTGCCGGCAGACCTGATATTTACATCGGATTCCAACTGTACCACTAAATTAGACCACGAAATTGAAGCATATTCTGCTTCTACAGGAGCCATTGTGGCACACGTTGAAATCCCAAGTTTAAGTTCTTCAATAGATACAGTGATATACATGTGTTACGGGAATTATAGTGTTACTGCAAGCCAAGAAGATGTGAGTGGTACCTGGAATAGCAACTATAAGGGTGTCTGGCATTTTGCTGAAACCTCTGGCACCTTCTATGACTCAACAGGTAACAATAACCATGGAGATGATAACGTATCAGACTCTGGAAAAACTGGAAAAATAGGAAGTGGTCAGCAATGGGACGGTATAAATGATTACAGTGACGTGGGTAACGGGGCTAGCCTAAATAATTTAGGAACCATGACATTGGAAGTTTGGGCTAAAGATGATGGATCAAGCACCCAACCACCCTTTATAGATAAAGGTCACACGGACGGTTGGGCTTTCTGTGGTGAAGATAACCAGGAAGCTTCCTGTTTCTTTGTGGGATTCAGCGGTAGTTATGGTAGATGGAGATGGTCAAGCCCATCAGGGCCAGACACCAGCTACACCCATATGGTCCTAACTTACAACAGTGGTAGTGATGCAAATAACCCCACCTTGTACAAAAATGCCGTTGATCAAGTAGCCAATGTTACTGAGACAACGTCACCTAGTGGTACTGTTGATGATGACTCTTCGGAAGGAGTTAGAATAGGTAACAAAAATGACGTTACAGACAGACCGTGGGATGGGTATCTTGATGAAGTTAGGATAATAAAACAAGTAAAAGACGGTGACTACGTAACCACAGCATACAATGCCCAAAACTCCCCTACTACCTTCCACTCAATGGGGAATGAAACTCAGACTGCCTCCCAGGGGTATAAGATATATATGGAAAACGATGGAGACATAACCTTTGGTATAGACGATGACGGCGCCAGCTTCCCCGAAGATACAGCAACTACAACCACAGCAAATTACGATGATAACCTGTGGCACCACTTTACTGCAATAAAAGATGGAACAACGTCTATTACACTCTATATAGACGGTACGGAAGTAGCATCAGATACCTCTATTTCCTCAACAGGAACACTAGCTAATGCTAATTCTCTTTATATAGGTATTGATGATGATGGAGCTTCAAATGCCTTTGATGGTTCCCTAGATGATATAAGGATATACAACTACGTTAGAACAACAGGACAAATAGTAGAAGATATGAATGCTGGACATCCTGCACCAGGCTCCCCTGTTGGAAGTGCTGTTGGTTGGTGGCAATTTGATGAGGGGGCAGATAATACCTGTAGTGGAGGAACAAATGATGTATGTAACTTTGGGGCTGAAGGATCAAATCTGGATGGTACATCCACAGCAACAAGATCAAATACAGGAAAGATAGACAAAGCACTTGATTTTAATGGAACAGACGATGTAGTAACAATAACAAATGACGACTCAATTGATTTTGGTAATGGATTATCTTCAGAATTTACATTTTCTGCCTGGGTAAATGTTGATTCCGACGGTGAAGCAGATTCAGGACAAATATATAAAAAAGGGGCAACCTATACCTTAGAAACAATAAATGAATCCGCAGGTAAAGTTGATCTAAAAGGTCAAGTTAATCTATCTACTACTAATGCCACATTGACTATAGCCTCAGCACTAAACATTGATCAATGGCACCACGTAGCTCTAACCTGGGCAGATGATGACAGCCAACTCTCTATATATGTTGATGGAATCTATAAAGGATCTTCTACAGATGGAGATGGATCTTTAACAGACAACGCCAACGACCTTCTTATAGGTGGCGGCACGGACAAAAACTTTGATGGTGAAATTGATGAATTTAAAATATATTCCTCTGAATTAGATGCAAATCAAATAAAGGTAGAACACAACTTTGGTACCCAAACAGTTCTTGGAACAACTTCCACAACAAGTGGCGGTGTTGGTAGTTTCTCGGCTGCTAGAAAACATTGTGTACCAGGTGATGCAACATCGTGTAATGAAGCTGTTGCAGAATGGAAATTTGATGCAAATACAGGCTCTACCGCAGTGGATACTGGAGGTAGTGGTCTTAATGGAATATTGCAAGGAAGTTTAGAAACTACCGGGTGGGAATATGGCAAAAAAGGTAGCGCACTAAAACTTGACGGCACAAATGATTTCATTGAGATAGCGGACAACTCAGTCTTAGACTTTGGTTCATCAGACGATTTCTCTATTGAAGGTTGGTTTAAACATGACACTATAGCAACTACTGAAGACATAATCATAGATAAAGCAGATTTCATCGATGGATACGATAAAGGAGATGGCGCTGATGGGGCAGTGACCATAACTGCAAGTAAGAACATAAACACAGATACCATTGACGGTGGAAGAAGTTATGCCGATGGTATTGCTTACAGAGTTACAGCACCCGCAGATAGTGCAGGATCTGTTACTAGATACTCAGGATCAGATACCATTTCAAATGGTATCGCAGCTGGAGATGAGGTTTTACTTATTAACCTTCAAGGAACTAGTAGTGACTTTGCTGATGTGGGTAACTATGAATTTATGGAAGTGGACTCAGTTACAGCAAGCACAATCACCTTCGATACAGATATAACAGTATCCTTTAATGGAACTTCAGCAGCTAATCAAAAGGTTGTTGTTCAAAGGGTACCTAACTACACCAGTGTTACTCTATCAAGCTCAGGAGCACTAACCGCATCTGCCTGGGATGGGCTAACCACTACTCCAACAAGTACAGCAGGGTATTACACAGGTATTGTTGCCTTCAAGGCTACAGGTATCGTAACTGTGGGTAGCGGCACCTCAATCTCTGTTGATGGTAAAGGTTATCGTGGCGGAACCGGTTCTGCTGCTACAGCAACCTCATCACAAGGTGGCGAAGCTTTCTGTGGAGGGGTTAGTGTCGCTGGTGGAGCCGGTGGATGGTCCAATCCAGCTGCTCCACAAAATGGTTTCAATGGTAGTTGTGGAGGTGGTGGAGGAGGTGGCGGTTATGGTTTCTATAACCCTCCTCCAGAATATACATATGATGGAAACGGCGGAAGTGGTTCTGGATCATATGGAGGTGCTGGAGGTGGTGGTGGAAATGGACTTAGCGCAGTCATTGGAGGTAGCACTCAAGGTGGAGGTGGTGGAGGTGGTGGCGCAGGATACGGTACCGCAGGTGGTTTTGGATACAGTAGATGGGCTTATTGGAACGGTACCGCTGGAGGCACTAATACATCTGGAAATGGAGGAAATGGCTACAGCGGCAGATACAGTTCAGCAGGTGGTGGTGCTGGAGGTGGTGGTACCCATGGAAGTGCTGATCTAAGCGATATATATCTTGGTGGAGGT
>CAZTXE010000027.1:0-8654 GCA_964617305.1 uncultured Candidatus Saccharibacteria bacterium
TTCTCTACCTCAATATAAGCAGCTTCCTTCTTACCTTTAGAGGCACCATCAGGGATTGTTTGAATACCTACAGAACCATCATCAAGAGCAACTCTTGTTTGTATGGTCCATTCTCCTCTGGAGTTTATAATTTTATGGCAAGTGATCTTGGCAATTGAGGCCATAGTACCTTCTTGTAACCTTATTTCTTCTTCTTTTTACCTTTTTTAATGTTGTTTTGCTCAACCTCATAAACAATACGGCGTGTTTTCTCTATAACATCAGGACTCAAAGACACTGAGGTTATTCCCCATTCAACAAGTTTTTCAACAAGTTCAGGATATTCAGATGGGGCTTGACCACAGATAGAACATGTTATCTTATGCTTTTTACAGGTAGTAACAATACGCTCAAGGCTCCAAAGAACTGCGGGATCTAGTTCGTTATAAGCACCTGCCACCTTTTCGTTATCGCGGTCAACACCTAAGGTCAACATGGTTAAATCATTTGTACCAATGGATACACCATCAATACCTAGTTCTATAAACTCCTCAAGCATGATTACATTTGAAGGAATCTCTACCATCATCCATAGTTGGAAAGAACCTTTTCGGTTCAGACCATTTGCTGATAATAGCTTCTTTGCTTGTTTTAGTTGATCAAGCGTTCTAACAAATGGAAGCATCACGTGAAGATTCTTATATCCCATCTTGTTTCTAACCTTTTTAATTGCCTCTATCTCAAGTTTGAAAACATCAGCATCTTCAAGATAACGAGAGACACCTCTAAACCCTATCATTGGGTTTGGTTCCTCTTTCTCAAACTTGGCACCACCCTTTAAGGACCTATATTCATTAGTTTTAAAGTCCGTTGTTCTATAAACAACGGGTCTTGGATGAAATGCAGACACAAATTTTTCTAGGTTCTCTGCCATTGCATTAATAAATTCTTTCTCTTTCTTATCTTCAATAAACTTTCTAGGATGTGCTCCTAACTGTGCAATCATAAATTCAGCTCGCAAAAGACCTATACCATCGACTTCCCGCATTGCCATATCCATAGCAAGTTCTGGTTCAGCAAGGTTCACATAAATCTTTGTGGCAGTTTTTATTTCCTCCCCCAATAAACTTGAAATTGTTTCTTTGGAAGTTTCCTGAGTAACAATATCTCCTTCAAAAACCTTACCATCACCACCATCAACAGTGATTAATTCTCCGTCTCTTAACATCTTGGTAGCAGTTTCACTACCAACAACGGCAGGTATACCAAGTTCACGACTTACAATAGCAGCATGAGAAGTTCTACCACCTTTATCAGTTAAAATAGCAGCTGCTCTTTTCATAGCAGGAACAAAATCAGGATTGGTCATTTCAGCAACAAGAACATCACCCTTTTTAACCTTGTGGATTTGCTCTGGATCACGAATTATACGAACCTTACCAGCAGCAGCACCAGGAGATGCAGCCAAACCTTCTAAAAGTAGTTTTGCATTCTTTTCATCAGTTGGCTTTACAACACCCTTTGTTACTCCCATATTAAGTGTTGTAACAGGTCTAGATTGTACGATGTAAAGTTTGTTGTCTTGCATACCCCATTCAATATCTTGAGGTCTACCATAGTGTTGTTCAATCTTTACACCAAGAGCAGCAAGGTTTTTAGTATGTTTATCCGAAAGCTTTTGTTTATTTTGATGAGCTTTTGCTACATTGGTTTTTCCTGCCTTTGTTAATTGCCAGGTTTGTTTTGCAACCTGTTTCATCATAATGTTGTTGTCTTCCTTACCTACAACATATTGATCAGGTGTTAACTCTCCTGATACAACAGGCTGACCTAAACCAAAGGCTGCTTCTATTGAAACCTGTCTTCTGTTATTTGTAATTGGATTAACAGTAAACATAATGCCGGACACTTCAGATTGGACCATAAGTTGTACGGGAACTGCAATTCCAACCTTCATGTGATCAAACTTATTCTCTGTTCTATAAAAGATTGCTCTAGCCTCAAACAAGGACGCCCAACATTTCTGAACATGCTTCACGACATCCTCATATCCTACGACATTCAAATATGTCTCTTGCTGACCAGCAAAGGAAGCATCAGGTAAGTCTTCTGCGGTAGCAGAGGATCTTACAGCAACAGGTTTATCACTGTTTCCTGAAAGTTCGTGGTAAGTTTTTTTAATTTGTTTTGCTAAGTCTTCAGGCATTTTTGCAGCAAGGATTGCAGTCTTTATATTCTTTGAAGCTTGTATAAGTTTCTTTGAATCAGATATATCAAGACCAGTAAGTTCTGTTAGCATTTTCTGTTTTAGTGAGGTCTTTTTTACAAATTCATAATAGGCATGAGCGGTAACACAAAAGCCATTAGGAACAGGAATACCGTTTTTATACATTTCTCCTAGATTTGCACCTTTCCCTCCGACTAAAGGAATATCTTTTTTACCAACTTGTTCAAACCATAGGATTGGGGCAGTAGATTTTTTCATATAAAAAGTATAACACTAGATAAAAAAAACCCACAGCATAAAGTGAAGTGCTGTGGGCCCATAACCAAAATTATGGCATTATTGTTGTTGACGCGCGGGAGACGGCCTAATATATACTCGTTTATCTTCAAGTGTCAAACGCTTTCCTTCTGCGTTTAGTTGCGGTACGAGATCACCCAGACAAACCCAAACCCCATTGTAAAAGACATGGTTGCAGCCATGTTGGTCACATCTGTAGACTGTGGTGCCTTCCAGCCTATAATTAGGCCCAAAAGTGTCTTTCTTATGTGTATGTGCCACTGATCAGCTCCTCTCGCCATATTGGCTCCCAACAAATACGTCACCAACATAACACAAAGGTTGAAAACAGACAAATAAGCAATCTTTAAGAAAGATATAGCTCTACATTATTAAGGGGGGATGAATCTACAAAGTCAAAGTGTTCCAGTACGATCTTTACTCTCTCAAGCATATAACCTGCTTCCTGTTCATTTATACCTTCTAACCTAACGGATAAGATTGGAGAGGTATTTGATGCCCTAATTAAAAACCAACCTGTTTCTGTAACTTTAACTCTTGCACCATCAGTTTCATCTACCTCCAATATATCCGGTATTTCCTTAAAATTCTGAGTTAAGGTATCAATGATTCCAAATTTCAATTCATCTGGACAAGGAAGTTTAATTTCTGTTGAATGAACTCTCATTGGAAATAAGGTCATAAGGTAAGAAAGAGGTCTTTTATGTTCAATTATCTTCTCTATAACCTTACACGAAGCATATATTCCGTCATCATAGCCGAAGTAATCATCACCAAAGTAACTATGGCCTGAAAACTCACCACCTAAAACTGCACCTTCTTTTAAAGCAGTTACAAAATAGGGGTGTCCTGTGCGTATTCTCTTTGGCACACCACCCTTGGACTCTATAAATTCTTCTAAGGTGCCACTACTTTTAACATCAAAGACTATCTCGCCCCCAGGTTTATTTTCCAAAAGCTCTTCTGCAAAAAGCATTAGTATTTTGTCATTATCAAAATGCCTGCCCTTTTCGTCTACAAAACCGAAACGGTCTGAATCTGGATCAACAACAATTCCAACGTCAGCATTTTCAGCCAACACGTGATCTTTAAGATCTTTTAGTATTTCTACATCTTCAGGATCAGGTATACCGTGCGGATAAGAGGGATCTGATTCACAATACATAGGACTAACAGTGCACCCTAATTTTTCAAATAACTGTGGTGCAAACAAACTTGAAGTTCCGTTACCACAATCAACTACTACCTTTATGGGAGAAGTAAACTGGAATTTAGCAACCAAGAAGTCGATGTATTTCTTAGAAAGATCCTTCTTTGTGGTACTACCTTTACCTTGCTCATAATCCTCATCCACAATCATTTTCTTTATCCTTTGTATATCTTCACCATAGAAAGGGACTGCATTTTTAAAGTCAATTCTAAAACCATTGTATTCCTTGGGATTGTGGCTAGCGGTGACTTCTACACCTAAATCAAAATCCTCAGTACAAGTTAGGAAATGAACAATTGGTGTAAGACTTAAGCCTATATCAACAACCTCACAACCTGTTGAAACAAAACCTTTGATTAGGTTTCCCATCAAAGGTTCTGAGGACTCTCTATTATCTCTACCAATAACAATCTTAGAACCCCCTTTTCTACGTATAAGAGTTCCTAGAGCTTTACCTATATGTTCGGTACCCAGCTCATTTATATCTGTGGGGTAAACACCCCTAATATCATAATTTCTAAATATTGAGTCTGAAAGAGTCATATTTTTTTAATCCACAGGTAATGTAAATACGAAACGCGCACCTTGTGGTTTGTTGTCTTCAATCCATATCTTTCCACCATGAGCTTCTACAATGGCTTTTGAAATGACAAGACCAAGGCCTGTTCCTGGACCAGCTGTTGGCTCAGAACTCTCCAGCTGAACAAACTTTTGGAACAACTTGGACTTTTTCTCATCAGGTACACCTTTACCTGTGTCTTCAACACTAACCTGTACCGTATCCTCTACAAGCTCGGCCTTAACATTTATGGAACCTTCCTTTGTAAATTTTAGTGAGTTTGATATCAAATTATTCATAACTTGTGTAACCTTAACGCTATCAAAGTTAAACTTAGGAAGGGTTTTATCTACACTTGAAGTAAATTTCAAACCCTTTTCCTCAGCTAGTTTGGAATACTTAGATGCTTCCGCCTTTAGTACCTTACTAAGATTTCCCTCTCGCTTATCTATCTTAAATTTTGCAAGGTCCATCTTTGTTTCATCCAACAAATCATTAACTATTGTTAATACTTCAACAGAACTTGTACGAATCTGGGCTAAAAGATCATCCTTCTGCCCTTCCTTTAACCTCTCTTTATTTGTTATTAATAAATCTGCCATACCCTTAATAACAGTTAGGGGAGCACGTAATTCATGAACTACCATAGCCATAAATTCCTCGTGCTTGTGCCTTAAGGTTTGTTCTTCGGTTTGATCATGAAGAAGTACTCCAACACCAGGTACACCTTCAGCTACCTCCACGGGGATTAAAGTTATCTGAATAAACATATCATCAACCTTAACCTCAGAAACCTTCTTTAATTCTCCATCTTCAAACACTTTGGATATAGCTTCCTCAATGGGATAGTAATCATTAAAGGCTCTAACTAGGTCAAAGATAGTAAGAGAAGCAGTGCTTTTCTTTAAATCCAATAATCTTTTACAGGCTGAATTCACCACAAGAAGTTTAAAATCCTTGTCCACCATAAAAACACCCTCTGTCATTTGCTGGACCATGGCCTCAAGCTTGTTTTTAATAACGGAAGTTTCGTAAAGTTTCTGATTGAGATTTAGTTCTTTTTCTGAAAAATCTGATTGTAATCTATCAAGTTTCTTACTTTTACCAACAAGGATGGCCAATATCACTGAAAAAAGAGCAACAGTAACAGAGAGAATCAAATACAAAGTTGTAATTTGCGTAGGCAGTGGTATCACTTTTTTTCTAGTTTATTTAATTCGTAACCTTAACTACAGAATCCGTCTCCTCACCAAAAATGGAAGCTAACTTATCTTTCATCTCAGCGGGAGTGATTTTATACTTCATTACATAATCCAAAGCTCCAAGTTCCAGTGCTGTGGATACGTTTTCTTCATTTCCAAAATTGGTAAGCATTATCACCTTAACGGTACTAACAGCTTCATCATCTCTGATGTCTTGCAATATTTCTAACCCGTTTTTACCAGGTAACATGATATCTAAAAGTACTAGGGCAGGGTTATTCTGCTTAATAGCAGCAACTGCACCCGTTCCCTCTGCTACGTGAACTACAGTATAACCTGCAAGTTCCAATTCAGTGGAATAAAGTTTTGCTAAGGCCATATCGTCCTCAACAATTAATATGGTTTTGTTGGCAGATTCACTCATGTATAAATCATAACAAATTTGAACTTTTTAACAAATAGGCTTATGCTTTAGCTTATGAAGAAAAAACTAATAATAATAGGGGTACTAATCATATGGGGTCTCTTGGGTGTGGCTGTGTGGCAATTTCTTAGTGAAGAAGATATAAACATCCTTGCACCAATTGTAGAAAAGATTGATATTGAAATACCTGGAAAGGAAAAGGGTAGGAACCAATTAAAGGCAGATAGTGTTTTTGAAGGCGAAACTCTAAATGTTCTTCTTGTAGGAATTGATACAAGTGAAGGAAGAAGGAACAGAGGGCAAGGGGGATTTAATACAGATACAATGATTTTGGCCTCAGTAAATTCTGAAAACAATAAAGTACTACTAACCTCAGTCCCAAGAGATCTTTGGATAAATGGAAACAAACTTAATGCTCTATATACAGTTTATGGAGAAGACACTCTTGTGGATGCTTTTGAGAAAGTAACAGGTCTTGCAATAGATGGAGTTATCAGAGCTGACTTTGATCACCTAATTTGGCTCGTAGATATGATGGGAGGAGTACCTGTTGATGTGCAGAGAACATTCACAGATAGTAGCTTTCCTAACTGGACCGATTCAAGGGCCATAACCGTGTCCTTCACTGAAGGTAATGAAATAATGGACGGGCAAAGAGCACTAACATTTGCAAGGTCAAGAAAAGGAACTAATGGCGAAGGAAGTGATTTAATGCGTGCTAGAAGACAGCATCTTATATTAAAGGGAATGATTGAAGGTATTAGTCAGGAGAAAAGCCAATTCTGGCCTATGGACATAGAAGACTTTTACAATGTTATTACTACACCTACAAAATTACATACAACACTAACACTAGCTGATGTTAAATATATGTGGGATTTTTACAAGGACAGGGATGAATACACAATTGAGTCCTTTGTAGTTGATGGAGAATATGTTTATCACCCAGGTATGTATCCTGCAAGTCCTTATCACGCATGGGTATTTGTAGCCAAAGAACCAGGTTTTGCAAACCTACACCGTGATATAAGAACAAAACTGGATAATACATTTACTGGAGAAACAACAATAATTCAAATGGGACCTGAATACGTAGAAGATACAACAAACGAACAGGTGAGCAATACTCAAGAAATTACTCTTTAGTATATACTCACCTTTAGAGGCTTGTGCTCCGCCGGATTGCTACTCAGGGTAGGTCCGGATGTTTTATATCACACTTTCCACATCCTCCATACTTTTTATAGCGTATGGTGATCGGGTCGAGTGTATTTCAATCCACTAATGTAGCCAACATCAGAAGAAGGGAAGTTCGAGTATTCATATAATATGTATGAATAATTTCATTTGGAGGATTTTTTTGAACTTCTTTATAACAGCGGCACAGCCTAAACTGTGTGTGAACACTAATCCGCTGCATCGTGTAGTTTGATGATCAGTCCAACCTAAAAAAGGAGAGCATCTCTTCAACTTCTAGAGGAAAATCAAATTTTGAAACGTTTTCATCGAAATTCCCGTGAGAAGATCCGGAAAACAACATAACCCGAAAACCTCTCTTTCTGACACCTTGAGCCCAAGCGTACGCAGGCCAGGAATCAAATAACGGATGAAAAGCACCAAACACGGCAGAAATCTCCGGTGAAAATGCTTTAGATGCTTCAATTATCCCTTTTGTGAAAATTATCTCAATATCAGAATATGAGGCAAAAAGCTTTTCTATTTCTGCATGCCATTCTAAATCCGGGTCGTAATACAAAACTCTCTTCTTAGCCATTGTTATCCTCCTAACAAGACTATATGCCACACGATTACAGTATTATAGGTCATGTTGTTGGGCTTTTCAAATGGTGCTTATTCAAGGTCAGGAGCTATTCCAAAATACATAATAAGATCTTCTGCAATACTCATCCAAAGAGGTACTGCTGTTTCTGCTGCATATACACTTGTTGAAGGCTTTTCTAACCGTACAATCATTGTGAATTTCTTTGTTGTTGCAGGAAATCCCATAAATGTTGCATTCGTAAGTTCAGGGTCATACTTTCCCCCTACGGGAATTTGAGCAGTTCCTGTTTTCCCTGCGATTTTGTAGTCTTTAATATTAAAATATTTAGATTCTCCACCAGAAACAGCTTCAGTTAGCATATAAACCATAGTATCTGAAGACTCTTCTGAAACTACTCTTTTTACTTCTTCCACAGGAATTTCTATAACAGTACCGCCCTCAATGAACCTATCTACAATTCTTGGTCGCATAAGATTGCCACCATTAGCAAGAGAGTTTAGGGCACTTAACACTTGGAGGGGTGTTGCAGAAATACCTTGTCCAAAAGCTATTGTTGCTAAATCTATATCAGTCCACTCCTTATGTGGCCTGATTATTCCGGTATCTTCACCTTCTAAATCAATACTTGTGCGTGATCCAAAACCAAAACTATTGAAATATTTATGGAGTTGTTTTCTGCCAACCTGATGACCAACCCAAGCGGCACCTACGTTGTTTGATTTCTGTAAAAGCTGCACAATTGTTTGTACATTGTGATGTTTACCATCCCAGTTATCTATTGTATGACCCGAATATATAACAGGACCATAATCTTCAAATGTAGTCTCTGGTTTTATCCTACCAATATCAATTCCCGCAGCTACAGTAAAGGGTTTTAAAACGGAGCCGGGTTCATATGTTTTTGAAATTGCAAAGTTTTTTCTTTCAACGCCATAGCTTAATCCTTCAGATTCTTCTGAATTTTCCTCTATTT
>CAZTXE010000028.1:0-8615 GCA_964617305.1 uncultured Candidatus Saccharibacteria bacterium
TCAATAGTTAAACTAACGTAAATATTCTTTTAAAGCAACAAAGAGAACTGATAGGGAGGCTCCTAAAAAGACTCCTATACCCAGGTTAAGAAAGACATTCGTGTAGGCCTCATACACAATAGGGGCACCTTCTACAACACTTATATGCAACTGGGAGTCTCCCTGCGTATCGTTTATTCCATCAGAAATAAGAATTGTTTCTTGTACCAGGGAAGACCATAGAGCCTTAGCATAATCAATGGATCTACCTTTAACAGTAAGGTTTATAAGCTGTGGTGCAGCCTCTTTTATACGAGTAGCTTTTTTTGCTTTTCTTAGGGTAACCTGTGTAGGCATACCGTTTAAGTTATCCAGAGC
The DNA here is from genome assembly GCA_964617305.1 of uncultured Candidatus Saccharibacteria bacterium. Taxonomy (GTDB): domain Bacteria; phylum Patescibacteriota; class WWE3; order UBA101185; family UBA10185; genus CAZTXE01. The sequence continues at coordinate 358 of CAZTXE010000028.1, forward strand.
ACGCTTTCTAACATCAACACTCTCTAGTAAACCAATGACTGTCTCGGCATACTTTTCAGAAGTTTGACGAGCATAGGAACCTTCATAAGTGAATTCAGATCTTTTCACTAAATCTACGTCATGAGAAATAAATAAAGAACCCGAAGCAATATATTTAGTTGGTATAAGGTAAAAAGAAATAACTCCAATAAGGCCGGATAATAAAGTTACAATCAACACAAAGCGCCAATTATCTGCAATTTCTTCAAATATTTCAGAAAGTTCCATAACCTGATTATAACAGCTACAGGTTAGAGTTTATATAAATAAGACACAAATGTGACCGTCAAATTACCCTCTAAACCCTGGATACGTTGGTTGTTGTTAGATATACTTAAGAAAAGAAAAACTGCCCATGCCACTCAAAGAACAAGTTATTAAAAAATCTGCCTTATCCCCTACAATATTAATTGCCGGAGGGGCGGGCTTTATAGGTTCGCATCTTGCTGAACGCTTTCTAAAAGAAAAAGCTAGGGTAATTGTTGTAGATAACTTCAGAACTGGAAAAGACGTTTACTTAGACTCCCTGGCAAAGGATCCCAATTTTGCTTTCTTTGATATAGATATAAATCAGGAAATACCACAAAAAATTCAAAGCGTGGATTATATAATTCACTTAGCAGGGGTCGAGTCCTATCTTTACAGTAGAGATCAAGTGAACTTAGACTCTCTCTTAACTAATGCTTTTGGAACAAAGAATCTATTGGATTTAGCAGAAAGATCCGAAGCAAAATTTTTACTTGTATCCTCCATAGATGTGTATGAAGGACTTATTTCTCCACTCAATCTAGATCAATACTTTGGACACACACCAGAAGAAGAAAAAAGATATTCTCTGAGTGAAGCTAAAAGATTCGCTGAAGCGCTAGTCTGGGAATATTACAAAAAAAACAATACAGATGTTCGTATAGTAAGGCTTCCAGAAATATATGGCCCTCGAATGAACCTAACTTCAAGTGGTGCTCTGGGCCAATTCATGAAAGATCTTTTAGAAAACAAGGATTTAACAATATATGGGGAAGGAACCCAAAAGGAATACTACCTATACATAACTGATGCCATAACTGGCCTTGTAAAGGCTCTAATGAATAAAAATACATCCGGGCAAATATACACTTTGGCCCCAGAGGAACCAGGAGCAATGCTTGAAACAGCGTACATGGTAAAGAGTATTGCAAACAAAGGGCTTGAGGTTAAATTCAAACCAACCACAAAACAGGCATCGTACAGACCACCAAAGATCCCAGACAGGAGTAACTTAAAGCAACTCAAGTGGGCCCCAACAGTACCAATGAAGGAAGGCGCAAAGAAGACACTCACCTGGTTTGGTTATTCAACAAATGAGCATGCTTTCAAACCCGCAAAACTAATTGAACAAAAAGAAACAGAAAAACAACTGAACATAGGAAAACAAGTGCATTCATTGGTTGATACTTTTGCAGAAATAAAATCCCCACAAAAGAAAAACGAAACAACCAAGAACAAACTAGTAGTACCTAAAACTGCAGGTATTCTTGGGAAACTTAAAAAACAGAATACAAAACCAAAACAGCCCAAGGTGCAACGTTTGGTAAAGGCACCACCTAAACAAAAAAAGGTTGCAAAACTAGCAACAATAGCACCCCTTAAAATACCAACAATTAAAGCACCTAAGATAAGTGTTAATAAACCTGAACTAAACATAAATTTCAGTGGAATACCTTCTTTAGTTCCAGTTATTGCAGCTATTTTACTCGCTCTCACGCTTTTTGTAGGATTACCTGTAATTCAAACTGTAATGTACGCAAAATCGGGAGCAAAGAATTTACTAAAAACACAAGAAGCCTTAACTAAACTAGAAACAGACAATGCAAAGAAATATTCAAATAAAGCCTTCCAAAACTTTAATAAAGCAGAAAGAGCGGTAGGAAGAACCAAAGGATTGTTTGTTATAACAAAGAAACAAGCCTTGTATACATCAACAAGTAATCTACTATCCTCCGCTACTGATTTTTCAAAAGGTATTTATAACGTTACAAAAGCTGCAAAACCATTTGAAAATCTTTGGGAAGTAGTTAAACCAGTAACACCAGATACTATAAATCTGGATGATTTCAAACAGTCGCAAAATGACTTCAGAGAAGCCAAAGAAAGCTTTCAACTAGCTGCTGGAGAGCTGAAGGGGGTAGACAAAAACTCCTTGCCTGAAAGAGTTAAAGATTACGTAACTGAATATGAAACCACACTTAAACTAATAACAGAAAACATTGATACAGCAGCAATGCTTGCTTCAGAAATACCAAATCTACTCGGTACCGGAGAAGAGGAAAAAACATATCTGGTGTTATTCCAGAATTCAAATGAGATTAGACCTACAGGAGGCTTTATAGGGTCCTATGCTGTGGTCGAGTTTCAAAAAGGAAAGATTAAGAATTTAGCCATTGATGATATTTACAATCCTGATGGTCAAATTAAAATTAAAGATATTCAGGTGGCACCCCCAACTGTTTTGGGAGAACTCCTAGAAGAAGATAGATTGTACATACGAAACGCAAACTGGGATCCAGATTACACCAAGAGTGCTGAAACAATAGCCGATTTATATAAACGTGTGGCAGGGAAACAGGTGTCTGGAATACTAGCAGTAGATCTAAACTTTGTAGAAAATCTCCTAAGGGTTACAGGACCCGTTTATTTAACAACTTATGGAGAAGAAATAAATGCTAGTAACCTGTATGAAAGGACACAATATCATAGCGAATTCAATTATGAAGATGGGGTAAGCCAAAAACGAGCATTTTTAACAGTTCTAGGAGGCAAACTAATCGAAAAGATCTTTGCCTTAAGTAATGATCAAATGCCAAATATGTTTAATGAGGTGGGTAAAGCACTTGAAGAAAAACACTTACTCACATATCTATCCGAAAGTACGCTAAGTGCAGAACTTAAGAAACAAGGGTGGGATGGAAGTTTAACCACAACAAATCCGGAAACAACAGACTACCTATATGTTGTTAATGCAAATGTTGGAGGTACAAAGGCTAATTACTTTGTTGAAAACGAAACAAATTACATAGTGTCTTCAAAAACAAGGGATGGCTTACTTAGAGGACAACTAACACTTAACTACAACCACACAGGAACTGACAATGCCTGGCCAGGAGGGCCATACAAAAATTACGTTAGGGCCCTAACACAACAAGGAGCAAAACTTACAAACGCAACACTTAGTACAAATAATGGAAATGAAGAAGTAATTTTTGAAAAGGTCGCCATAGATACTGTAGGTAATTACACATCTTTTGAATACTTAGTTGAGGCCCAACCACAAGATAATTTAACACTAACCTTCTACTATGATCTCCCTCAAGGCCTATCTATCAATACCACAAACAAAGAGTATGAACTTTATATACAGAAACAACCAGGAACACAGAAAGATAAAGTTAATTTCTCCTTAGAACAACCTTTTGGAATGACAACAGAACAAGAGACACAAATGCAAGAAACACTGGATACGGATAAATTCATCAAAATCACACTCAAATAAAAACCGGACCACCAGGAAGAATAGCTTATTAAAGCGGTGATCCGATTAGAGCATTGTTAGTCTCGATGTGCCGTATTGTAGAGGTCGGTCGAAATCGAATACAAACTGATATTCCCTCGCATACGTTTAGCGGAATGGCCTTACAATTTTCGAAGTAGAAAACCCGCACGCATGCATTAGGACTGTTAGTAAATACCGGTAATTAACCCCAGTGTCTCTTCCCTAAACACTTTTCCGGAACTTAATTTACTCCCGATGGGGATTACCTTCTACCAATAGCATAGACACTGTACTAACTATAAGTACTCTATGTCAACTGTTAAAAAAATTTCCTTGACCCTACAGCATCAGTACAGTACAATCACTACGTTCTAAAGGAAAACATGCAAATACAAGCAGAAAAAAGAACCATTCTTGGTAAAAAAAATAAAAAGATTAGAGAAGAAAGAAAGATACCCGCTGTTGTATATGGTGAAGGTATTGAATCTACTTCTTTAACAATAGAAAAGCTTGCCTTTCTTAAGATATATAAAGAAGCAGGTGAAACATCCTTAATTGATCTTAAATTCAATGATTCTGATGTAAAGGTACTTGTTAAAGAAATTCAAGTACACCCCGTTACATTAGAGCCAATACACGTAAGTTTTCACAAAGTAGACCTTACAGCAACAATTAAAGCTAATGTACCTGTAGAAATAACAGGCGAAGAAGACTGTCCTGTAATTAAAAGCGGTGAAGGAATGCTTCTTACACTTTTCAGTGAAATAGAAGTAGAAGCTCTTCCTGCAAATCTCCCATCAGAATTTGAAATAGATGTATCCCATTTAGCAGAAATTGGAGCTGGTGTAACAGTTGCAGAATTAAAATACGACAAAGAATTAGTAGAAATTGTTGATAAAGAAGAAGATGAAATGGTTGTAAGAATAGATTATGCAGAAATGGCAGAAGAAGAGGAAGAAGAGGAAGAACTAACTGAAGAGGAATTAATCGCAGGTGTAGAAGCCACAGAAGAAAAAGAGGAATCAGAGGAAGATCAAGAAGATTCAACTGAACAACCAGAAGAGAAAAAACCCGAAAAAGAAGAATAAAATATTCCCTAAAATAAAAATGGTAACAAAAAACCAGTAGTCAGGGCAACTACCGGTCTTTTTTTGTTTACAGAACAATTCCGTTTAATCGTTTTTCTTGCCGAGGAAAAGGCCTAACAAAATGGCTCCGCCGACAATAAACAACACGATCAGCCAATTATCGGCCAGGAACTTCATGCCCAGACCGAGCTGTAAAGCGTTCGAGTATTCAAGACCCTCATCGCTCCAGTCTTGCAGGACCACAGCCCTTGTGTTGATTAGACCAGCTTCCGCAAAAAGTTTCTCAGCACGTCCCACCGCTTCAGCATAATTGCCTTCTGCAGCAATCATATCGATGGTATTGCGCTGCTCCTGAGAAAGCTCTTGAAGACGAAGCTGCTCGGTTGCAACCCATTCACCGAAATCTTCGGCATCCAGGCTTTTGACAAGACCAATGCTACCTACACCGGAGACACCACTGGCCACATAGGCGTTACCGCGCAAAGAAAATTGTTGCGCTGCATAGGCACCACCGAAAACAAGGACCACAAAACCCAGAAGGAGAATAAAAATAGTTATAGCTTTGCGTTTCATGCGTGACCTCCTACAGATCATGAAATGTATCGCATTTCGATTTGAAATGACGTTGATAACGTGCGCGAAAGATAGCACACTATAAGATGTCAGTCAATCAACCCCCGTAAAAATTTAAATACGGGGGCTTTTGATCATTGTCTAAAAAAGAAAGCTAAGGCGTCTTCTGATTTCTTTTGAACACAAGAATCTTTGGCTTGGAAGACGGTTCTGGATCTAAAGACAGGCTAGGAACCGTGTCATCTGATTTCACGGTCTTGTCTCGCGTTTCTACCTTCTTCTTCACAGGTTGTTGTCTTGATCGCTGCCTCCTCTTAATCTTGAAAGTCCAGATCTTCTTGTCCCGGCGCCAATACCACCTTAGGCCAGCAAAAATTAATATAGCGAATGCAAGGAAAACAGCCCCATATTTAAACACAAATTTAAAACCTTCGTGATTAACACGTTTCTGATGGAGATTCCCCGCAAGCTGCCTATAATGAAGAAGCATATCCTCTACAGAGTTGAATTTGGTAGGTACCAAATTGCCGGACACCAGAGTGCGCACGTCATCCCAGGCGAGAGTGGTAGGAGAACCATCTGCAGAAACAGCTGAATCCCATAATAGCCCCAAATTGTCTAAAATCATAACCAGATAATACAAAGTTTTTTCTGGTTCACGAATAAAAACTGGGATGTCCACTACGAACTGTGCATTTGCTGGATTGCTGCACTCCCCTTTGGAAACTGCATAACGTTCTGGATAAAACTTCAAAACGGGTACCTCCGAATTAACCGCGTTGAAACAAACGCAAACTAACTCCTCAGGAAAGTTATGTCGATCGTTCTTGTGATGTACAGGGAACGCTGAAGACAAGTAATCCGGAACCCATTTCACCTCAAGATGGCTCAATGTAAAAATAGTATCATTTACAATAGCTATTTCTACGGGACCCACTCTGAGGTTGAATCGAAACAAAACAATAACGGTTAGCAGTATAAGAGTTGGCATAACTCCTAAAAAGAAAAATCTTATACCCTTCCGTAGCTTAGCTTTGTAACGCCTTTGCATCACCTGATCTTCGTTTTCTTCCGAGCTTTCATCCTGATCTCCAGAATCTTTCTCAAGTTCATTTTCGGCCATATTTGGCCTCCTTTCATATTTAGAATGATATCGATTTGATAACTGGCAGCATTTTACAATGTAGGCTATAGGACGTCAAATGGGTTTAAGCGATGGGCCAATCAGAAGAAACTAGAGGTTCCTTCTTGTTATTTGCAATAACCTTCCATATTTCTTCCGTAACAAAAGGCATGAATGGGTGTAGTAACTTTAAACTTGAAATAAAGGCATGGTGTAGAACTGTTAAACCTATCTTTTTAGCCTCCCCTTCCCTGTTTTTTACATCTTCAATATATTTGTCTGCTAACTCGTCCCAAACATAGTGATAAAGTGTTTCTCCAGCATCTGAAAATCTATATTTTTCAAGACTCTCTGTTACTTGTTTTGTAGTATTTTTTAAACCTTCTATAATTTCCTTATCTTCTTTGTTTAAATCTAAAGTATCTGTAAATTCTGGGATTTCCTTTATATCTTCTTTTTCAAACATCATCAGCATGAAACGGGCCATGTTCCAAAGTTTGTTTGCAAAGTTTCTATAAGCAACAACCTTATCCTTTGGAAATGAAAAGTCTTTACCATTGGCTGTACCGGAAATCAGACCCATTCTTAGGGCATCTACACCAAATTCCTCAGCATACTCCTCAGGATTAATAACATTCCCCAAGCTCTTACTCATCTTTCTCCCATCTAAAGCTCTTACCATACCGTGAAGATATACATCTTTGAAAGGAGATTTCCCTGTTAGATAGTATCCAAACATAACCATTCTAGATACCCAACGTGTAACAATCTCCCAACCTGTTTCAAGCACTGCTGTGGGATAAAAGTATTCAAAATCTTTGCTGTCTGGATAACCAAGGGTTGAAAATGGCCATTGTCCACTGCTAAACCAGGTATCAAATGTGTCTGTTTCTTGTAGGTAATTACCCTTTGGTTTTTCTGTTTGAACAACCAACTTAGCATCCTTACTAGCAATAAGTGTCTGGAGTCCTTTTTCAATATCTTTAAATGAAAAGTCTTTTAATAAATCGCCTACCTTACCTGTAACAACTTCACCTTTGTGTAAAAAGGAAACAGTAATGTCTGGGTTTTCATCAACACTGTACCAAACAGGAATCCTTATACCCCATACTACCTGTCTACTTATAGCCCAATCCCTCATGTTTTCTACCCATCTACGATATGTTACCTCTCTCCACTTTGGATATACATTAAGTTCCCCATTATCAATAGCGGCAAGGGCTGGTTTCTTTAGCTCTTCAACATTAATAAACCAGTTAGGTAAAACAAGCATTTCAATATAGTCACCTGATCTGTAATCCACGGGAACAGTGTGAGTGTAATTCTCATCTACCTTTTCAATAAGCCCTTTTTCTTTAAGGTCCTGCACAACAGCTTTTCTTGCCTCAAGTATCTTCATACCAGCATATTTACCTGCTTTATCATTTAATCTCCCATCAAGCCCAATAACGTTTACAACATCAAGATTGTGTCTAAGACCTGCTTCCCAGTCATTTTTATCATGTGCAGGAGTTACTTTAACAACACCTGTACCAAATTCGGGATCAACATAGTTATCTCCTATAACCTTCATTTTAAAAGTTCCGAGCAAACCTTCTACCTCTATTTCCTTACCTATCCAATCATTGTATCTTTCATCCTTTGGATTTACAGCGACTGCAGTATCACCGAACTTGGTTTCTGGTCTAACTGTAGCAAGTGTAAAAGGGCCATACTTCATATAATAAAGAGGGTCCACTTGCTCCTTGTATTGAATCTCAGCATCAGAGAAGGTTGTCCCCCACTTGAAACTGTAGTTAACAACATAGTCACCTTTGTAAACCAACCCCTCCTTGTACATTTTTTCAAAGGTGGACATTACTACACCTAAGGATTTGTCATCTAATGTAAATGTATAACGAGACCA
>CAZTXE010000029.1:0-8496 GCA_964617305.1 uncultured Candidatus Saccharibacteria bacterium
TGCCCACTTTCTATCATACCCATCTACAGTTGCTCTTGTAGCTTCAATTGTTCTTGGTACCGACTTTGCAATATCTGCTCATGCCAGAGATATATTGGAATATCCTGATTTACCAGAGAAAAAGGTTGAAAGAGCCAAATTTATAACAATCTGTAATGAGAATGCTTGCAATAAAGCAAAAGAGCTTAGTGGTAGTGCTGATTCTTCAAAGATAAAACTAATGTATCACGGCATAGATCCCAAATCCCTTGTCTTAGAGGGTATAGATAAGGCTCAACCTCCTATGATATTTTGTGTTGGACGATATGAAGAAAAGAAAGGTCAGATATACTTGGTAGAAGCTGCAAAGAAACTAAAGGAGTGGGAGAGAGAATTTAAGGTTGTTATTGCAGGAGGTGGTTTGTTACATCGAAACTTACAAAAAAAGATTGATGATTTAGAACTAAATGATTGTGTTGAACTTGTTGGCGCATTATCCTTTGAAGAAATTAAAAAGCATTATCATCAAGCAAGCTACTTTGTTCTACCACTTGTAGAAGCTGAAAGTGGAGATGCTGATGGTATAGCAAATACCTTAATTGAGGCTGCAATGATAAGACTTCCTATTGTAACAACAAATGCTGGCAGTACACTAGATTTTCTTGATGAATCTTCCGCAATGATTGTTTCTCAGCATGATTCAAAGGCAGTAGCGGATGCTGTTGTAAAACTTATGGATAATCAAGAACTAAAGGAATCTATTGTTACTAATGCTTATAACAAAGCAATTGAGATGTTTGATATAGATATAAATATAGAAAAGATTGAAAATCTCTTGTTATAACAGTTATTGTTCTCACTAGTTAATTGCGGTTGGTTATATAGTAAAATACCCTTATATGCAAATTGCGGTTTTTATAAAAAGAACTACATTACACCCAACCTTTGGGGGTTTAGAAACTCAGAACAAGTTGTTGTGTGAGGGTTTGGTCTCTCGTGGGCATACCGTAACCATCTTTTCTCCTAAATTAGGTGCCAACCTAAATACTGCAGATGAAAACGGTGTTAAGTATATATTTATTGATTGTAGTTTCAGAAGCCTTGCGGGCTTTGGTGCGCTAGATAAAAACAATTGGCATAATCGCTCTATTGATGAATTTAATAAAATCCATTCCACCTCCCCCTTTGATTTAGTACTTGGGCAAAGTTCCGCTGCTCTTGGCATTATTGCTAAGAAGGAAGAGTTGGCTATTCCAGTCGTTTCTATTTCTCATGGAACCATACTAGGGGAGTACAAAACTCGTTTGCAAAGTTTAGATACCTTTAAGGATCTCATTCGTATGATTCCTGACACTGGTTATTTATTACTTAACTTTTTTAAACGACAACGTCAGTTTGTATTGCATTCCAACAAAATCATTGCCGTATCAAACATTGTAAAAAGAAAACTGATAGATGAAACATTTGTTCCTGCTAGTAAGATTACTGTTGTTTACAATGGTATTGATTCCTCCAAGGTCAGCTATGACGAAACTGTATCCGACTCAGGTAGAGTTAACTTCATTTATGTGGGATTAATTCACCCATCTAAAGGATTACGTGACTTAGTTAAGGCTATCTGTAAAGTTGATAACGCCTATTTAACCATTGTTGGTAAAGGTCCTTATGAAAAGGATTTAGGTAAGCTTATTAGCAAGCTTGGTGTATCCGACAGGATATCCTTAGCAGGACCTATTCCTTACGAAACCCTTCTTCGAACCTACAAAGATTATGATGTGTTTGTATTACCCACAAGACGTATGGAGGGTTTTCCCATGACCACTGTGGAAGCTATGTTTGCGGGATTACCATCCTTAGTGTCTGATATGGGTGGTACTCCAGAAGCCATTGAAAATGAGGTTTCCGGTTTTGTTTTTGAATCTGGTAATATTAGACAGTTGCAGGATAGAATAACTTACTTTGTTAATAATCCTGCATCAATAGTTAGTATGGGAAATGCCGCCCGAAAGAGAGCTATGAGCATGTACACATTAGAAAAAATGGTAGATGAATATGAAAAGGTTATGCAAGAGGTAATCAAATGAATATATTAAGAATAGCTTATGAATGGCCCCCTCCTTGGGATGGCCTTGCAGCAGCTCCTTATGAAATGACATCTGCTCAGGCACGCCTAGGACATAAGATTGACGTTTTGTGTGGCAGATGGCCCATGTCGGGTGACATTGAACACGTTTCTGGTGTTACTGTACACCCATTAATAAGAGAACCCTTAAGAGGTACTCTTGCTATAACGATATCCCCAGTTCTATTCCTTTATTACCTGTTCTTACGACGTAAGTGGAGAAAACAAGGAAAGGTCATCGATGTTATACACTCTCACGGACATTTCGCTATTTGGATATATTGGTACAGAAATTTTCTTAAAAAACGTTTTCCAAAAGCAAAAGAACTTGAAACGCCCCTTGTTGCGCATTTCCACAATACCGTGAAAGGTCGTGCAGAAGGTTTAAAGAAAAATGGCACAAATGTAGCATTTATTTCTCAGTATATTTCTTGGCCCTTTGCTGAAAGATCAGACAGATGGGCTGTGGCAGCAGCAAGCGCCTGTGTCTTTGTTAGTGGTGATATAAGAAAGGATGCCATTAAGTATTATGGTGCTGATCCCAAGAAGTGTTTTGTGGTTGAGACAGGTGTTAACACAACTTTATTCTCTGCTGTAGGCCCTGAAGAAAAACTTAAGACACGAAGAGACTTAGGTATATTTCCTACTGACAAAGTGATTCTGAATCATGGTGTAATGCTTGAAAGGAAAAATATCCATATGTTAATAGAATCTCTCGAGTTTCTTCCAGCTGAATATAAGTTGTTGTTGGTTGGCCCAACTACTAATCCTGAATATGGACTTCGTTTGAAAGAAATTACTGATTCAAAAAAACTGGAGCACCGTGTTATAAGGGTTGGTTATACTCCTTATCCACAAGTACCTATTGCTTTCCAAGCTGCTGATGTTTTTGTCCTTCCTTCTGCTTGGGAAGGATTACCAAAGGTTGTAATGCAGAGTTTGGCTTGTAGAGTTCCAGTACTTGCCTCAGGATTTAAGGCAAAGCATGAGATTTCTGGTCTTTTATATTTAGATGAATTAACTCCAGAAAATATTGCTGAACAAATAAAGCATGTTGTAGCTACAAAGCCAATTGTTGATATAAATTCTGTTCAATCGCTTTATTCTTGGAATGTAATGGCAAGAAAGGTAGACCAGGTTTATACAAGAATAATTAAATCATCATGATATTAAGACTTAGTTCCTACATAAAAAGATTTGGTAAGCATATCCCATACGCTATCCTTGTTATTTTTTCACTGGCTGTGTTTGTTGTGACTCTTAGAATGACGCTTAGTAGATACACTAATTTTGAAAGTGGGAAATTTGATCTTGGTAATATGGCTCAAATGGTTTTTAACACCTCTCAAGGTAGGTTTATGCAACTAACTGATTATTTTGGTGCAAATATGCCACGCTGGGGTATGAGCCATTTTGATCCATTTTTAATAATCTTTGTGCCTGCAATGGTTATTTTCAAAACACCCCTTGTACTGGTGTTTTCACAGCTTGCCTTTGTGATATTTTCTTCTCTGATCTTATTTAAACTTGCTGAATTAGAACTTAATAATAAAATAGCCGCTTTATTTATATCCTTAGCCTATCTTTTTTATCCTGCTGTTGGGTTTATTCTCGCGTGGACTGATTTTCACGGTGTCACTGCCGTAATGCCTTTTTTCCTTGGAGCTTTTTATATCTTTGAAAAAATGTATAGAAAACAGAATTTTGATAAAAAGAATATGATTATATTCTGGATACTTATTGTATTGAGCATGTCTGGAAAAGAAGAAATACCTTTATTTGTATTTATGCTTGGTTTATTCACCTTATTTTTTAGAAATAATTTAGGACCTTTAATTAATAGAGAAGTGCCCTTAGTTCAAAGAGTGAAATCCTTCTTATCTACCAAGGTATCAAAGATTTCCCTTAGTGTTCTTGTAGTTAGTCTCATCTGGTTTGTTATGGCCTTTTTGGTAATTATCCCTAGTGCTTCTCATTACCGTGTTAATGGTTATAACACCTTCATTGAAAGTATTGGTATCAGCCCTGATTCTACAAACAATGTTTCCCAAGAGAACTACTTCCTACGAAGATATGAAGAGTTTGGTGACACCTATGTTGAAGTTGCAATCAATATGATCTTGCATCCTCAGCAGCTAACAAAAGCTTGGTTGAATGGGAGTAAGCCAATTTGGTTTAGACAAACCTTTGACCCTCTACTTTTCACACCACTTCTATATCCCCCTCTTTTTGCAATCTCAATTCCTGAGTTTGTAATAAATTACACAAGTACCAGTGGTGGTGTAAGTACTGCAAATATTGAAAACCATAGAATATCTTTGATTGTGATAGTACTTTTTATTTCCTCGATATATGGTATTGGGTTTGTTTCAAGATTATTTGAAAGATATCTTAAGATTTCAAGAAAATATACCTTGGTACTTTTATCCTTTGCGGTGTTATTTTCGAATATAGATAAAACCTATGAGTACGGTAACCCTGTTTACTTATGGATAACCCAGGCAGTTCAAAGGCGAATTACCCCCTATGTTCATGCTGAGGAGAATATCATTAAAGATGAAAGGGTTTTTTCTAGTGATCTAACGATTGGTACCCAATTAAAACTAATTCGCCTTGAAACAAAGGATCGTGATTGTGCTGGGAAGGTGATTGATTTTATCCCTGATGGGGCATCTGTTTCTGGCCCCGATTATATGGGGGCTAAATTATCCTTACGTGAAACATATGCAATCTTTCCCGCCCTATTTAATGAGGCAGATTTTGTGGTGGCAGATGTTTATGCAAGGAAAGTTTCTAGAGTACTTGGAATACCTTCCATCATAATAAATAGTGTTATGGGAGATCTTCTTATGTCTCCAAACCATTCTTTACGTTTTGTCTGTGGTAACCTTGCTGTTTTTGAAAAAGGTGGTCCTTATGACAAACCAAAAGCCTTACCTATCCAGCAAACATTTAAATACACCCCAAGCATGAATGAGGAAATTTTTAGGGGATTATATTTGAGAGATTTCTCAATTCCTGATGAGATAAAGCGCGAGACCTTTAGTGAAGCTTTCTTTGTATATGAAAGAGAAGTTTCTAAGTCACTTGATGGGCATAAATTATTTTTAACCTTTGTAAACAAAGACAGTGCTGAGTATTTTCAAATCCCTCACTTGCCTTCATATAGCTTAGTACCTATTAAGGACTGGGACTCTGAAAGATACTACACCGAGGAGGTTGATATTATGATTCCTGAGTTTATGGATGAGGGAATGTATCGGGTATTTGTTGGTTTAACAGATGGCATTGAAACACGAAGTATTTACCTTGGGGAAATGAGCGTTTTATGAAGAATTTACTAAAGTGGCAATTATTTAGCTTTATGTCCAGAGGGGTGGCAATGGCACTTGGTATTGTTCAAAGTATTGTCATTGTTCGTATTCTTACTGTTGCTGAATATGGTCTTGTTAACATAGTTATGTCTGTAGGTGGTGCCTTCGGTGTTTACCAGCATTTGGGGCTTGCTTCAGGTAGTACCCGTGAAATATCAAGTGCCAAAGACGATACTGAAATATTTAAAATCTTCACCACATCCTTTTTCATAAGATATCTGGTGACCGTGCCTCTTGCTCTTATACTGTTTGCCTTTTCAAAATATATCGCGGTAGCCCAATATGGTAATGAAGCTATGATACTTCCACTTAGAATCTTTTCTGGAATACTTCTCATACAGGGTGTTCAAAGTATCTTCAATTCTGTAATTTCTGGGATGAGACGGTTTAAGCAGCTCTTTATCTATCAGATGGTCATAGCCTTTGTAAGCATTTTCATCTACATCCCATTCATATACTTTTACAAGGTTGATGGTTATTTTTATGCCTTAGCTTTGTTTAATCTAATAGGTTCCATTTCTCTTGGTTTTATTTCCCTTAAGCCTTTGAAGGGTAAGATTCAAATGCCAACAAAGGCAGATTTTAAGAGATTACTAAAGGATATTTTATCTATCAGCCTTGGTATTTATATTGTTAAAATCATTTACACTTATTGGCAAAAGTCAGGGCCTTTACTTCTTGGTTTATCAATTACCCCAGAGGAAGTAGGGATATTTAGTTTTGCACTCTTATATGGTGCAAAACTAATGACTGTATCTGATGCTGTGACTGACGTGAACCTTCCCGTATTGTCAAAGAAATTTGTTGATAATATTTCTGAATTTAAAGAATTGTTTGCAGCAAACTTTGACAAAATATTTGCCTTCATTATATTTGCAGCTACAAGTGCAATATTTTGGTCAAGGGAACTCATATTTGTATTTGTTGGAAGTGATAAATACAACGCCTCCTTTCCTCTTATTTTCCCTCTAGTTCTAGCCTTTATCATTTATTCTGTGGTAAATATTATAAAATCAAGCATAATCATCCCTGCAAAGATGGTGAAGGAGATGATAATAAGCTTTTCGCTTATGTTAGTGGGGACCGTAGGATTCTATTTTGGTGCTAGTTATCTTGGTTTACTGGGCCCTTTACCTGCTATGGCTTACGGTATGTGTTTTGGAGCATTCATTGGCCTTGTTTCAATATCTGCTTTTTCCAAAATGAAGCTGGATTTCACCTTTTTGAATATCTCCCACCTTGTAACCTTTGTTGTAGGACTTATGGTATCTCTTATTAATATTGAAGCCTTTAGTTTGTGGAAGGTGTTTAGTTATATAGCGTTTGTAGGTATTTATTATTGGGTGTTACTAACCTTTGGTTTAATAACAAAGAAACAAGTGGTACTTCTTTTAAACTCCATTAGGAGTAAAATGAAAAGGTCTAATGACTAAGAAGATAAGAAGTACATTAATAAAGATTATTGTAAGTGTATTTTTATTTGCCTTTATTTTGTATAACGTAGATTTGCCCTCCCTTGTTGAGAATTTTAAGCAAGTTAATCTAGCCTACATCCCATTTATCCTGGGTTTAATTGTTCTAAATTATGTAGTAAGTTCATTTCGTTGGAAGCAGCTTCTAATTCATGAAGGGTCTGAAAAGGCTAGTGTCAGGTATTTAACCTCCTTATATTTTGTTGGGTCCTTTTTCAATAACTTTATGCCCACAAGTATTGGGGGAGACGTTTATAAGATTTTTAAACTTGGTCAGAAGATAGAGAACAATGCAGATGCCTTTTCTGCAACCTTCATGGAACGTTTTACTGGAATGATTGCACTTGTGATCATTTCGTATTTTGGTTTAGTTCAAACTTTGGATTTTTGGCTCTCCCAATTACCAGCAGTTTTAGTTGAAAATGCTACCTTCCTTGTGATTTTTAAGATTATCTTGTTTGTGGGTTTCTGGGTTGGAGCAGTAGTAGCGTTTCTTTCCATGAAGATTTTGGCCACAAAGATTGATTTAGTGAAAAAGGTTTATGACTCTTTAATGGTATATAAGGATAGTAAGAAGGTACTTATTAGTGGAGTGTTAACTTCGTTTATTGTTCAATTGCTTTCTGTTGCTACCCAATATTTTGTACTGGTTTCTTTGGGCATTGATGTTCCGTTCATGTATACATTATTTGTTTTCCCCGTTGTATTTTTGGCAAGTATATTTATTCCTTCTCTGAATGGTTTTGGTGTTCAGGATGCCCTGTACATTCAGTTCTTTATGGCTGTAGGAGTAACTACAGAACTTGCTCTCAGCGCTTCCATTGTTTATCACCTATTTAAGCTTTCTGTTAGTTTATTTGGAGGAATACTGTATGCAATGGGTAAAGCAGATTGAAAAAAGGCACTTATTTTTAGGCCTTTTCATCTTTTTCTTTTTAACGACAAGACTTTTACGTATTCACAACGATGTTGTGAACCCCGATGCTGTAAACTGGCATTTTAGATCCGAACAGTTTATGAATGGTATCAAGTATCTTCAATTTGAGAAAACATACCAACATTATCAGCCGGGGGTAACATTGATGTGGCTAGTGGGTCCTACCGTTGAGGTATTAAAGCAACTTTATCCAGCTTATTCCACATATAATGAAATAACATTTCCCACATATCACATGTTTTCAAAGATATCCTTAATATTTGTTCAGCTGGGTTTGACCATATTTGCCCTGTATCTACTTGAAACAATACTTAAGGATTACAAGAAGGCTTTTCTAATCATTGCTCTCTTTAGTTTCGAACCCTTCTTTATCGGTAATTCTAGAGTATTACACTTAGACATTTTATTAACCCTCTTATTGTTTAATGGCTTGTTACTATCTTATCTACACCTAAAGAAATTTTCTTGGTGGCAGGGGATACTAGCAGGTATATTTTTTGGATTGTCCTTTCTTACAAAGAGTGTGGGTATTGGAGGAGTATTATTTGCTTCGGGAGTGGGTGGTTTATATTGGATACTAAGAAGGAATTATGGTCGAGGTATTAAATATGC
>CAZTXE010000030.1:0-8181 GCA_964617305.1 uncultured Candidatus Saccharibacteria bacterium
TTCCTAGAATTGGAGCTACACTTTGGGATGTAAATCACTATGGTGCCCTTCTTGCAGTTGTACTTCCTGTATTGGTGTGCTAATTCTTACTGCCAACAAGTGGAAGAAAAAAATACTTTATGCTTCCTTCTTTGTGCCTATGACCGGGATGTTACTTTTAACAAATTCTCGAAGTGCTTGGATAATTGCCTTTGTAGCGTTTCTGTCCTTTCTTATTATCCAATTGGTTAGAAGGTGGGGATTTAAGGGTATTTATGCTGTCTTATTAGTGATTGCATTGGCCTCAGGGCTGTTTTTTATGGAATATAAGGATAAATCAAGTCCTGTGCGTGCTTATGTGAAGGATTACTTTCATTACAGAATTGATTCATTTGATTCCCATTTCATGTTGTTAACAGGGGCACTTCAAATTTTGGAAAAGTTTCCATATTTGGGAGGTGGTTATGGCAGTTTTTATGAACATTTCAGTGAAACAGAAATCGCTCCTATCTATTTCGGGCGGGATCCTATATCTTTAACGTCTGGTTTACGTGCTCCTGGTCACTCTATATGGGGAGAGGTGGCTGCAGAAACAGGATGGATTGGTATTTCTGCCTTTGCTCTATTTGTATTTTTGCTGGTATCAAGCCTTTTGTATGTGTCTATTAAGCATAGCGATCTCAAACAATCGGCGATAACTTCTGCAATGGTAGCTTCCATCATTGGTTGGTTTGTTGCAGGTGTCTTTTATTCATATAAGGTAGAGTTTTTCTGGCTTATTTTGTTTTTATACTTTATTTATGGGATTTCTAGCTTTCCGGACTTTTCTATAAGGCGGGTTGTAAATTACTTTTTAACATCAAATAAGCTTCCCTACATAGTTTTTATATTCCTAGGCATAGTATTAATCTTTATGGGGCTAGGTGAGAATCATCTAATACCTTGGGATGAAGCTATTTATGCAAAAATTGCAAAAAACATGGCTTTGAGCAAGGACTTTATTGTTATGCGTTGGGACCCCCTCAAAGTGTGGTATGAGAAGCCCCCACTTTATATGTGGTTTGCTTCTTTATCCATGATATTGTTTGGTGTGTCCGAGTTTGCTGTAAGGTTACCTTCTGCAGTGTTTGGGTTTTTCACAGTTATAGCAACATACATTTTCGGAAAAAGGTTATTTAACAAAACTTCCGGCTTTATAGCAGGTCTAGCGCTACTAACCAACACACATTTTCTTTACTATTCCCGAGCATCCATGCTTGATGTAACAGTTACGTTCTTTATTACAATGGCCTTATTGTTTTACTGGAAGACTGTAGGAAATAGAAATAGTTGGAGTAATTGGGTGTGGGCGGGAATCTTTATTGGATTGGGTGCTCTAGTTAAAAATGTTGTTGGTTTTCTACCACTTGTAATCATTGGCTTATATGAGCTTTATCTACTAGGTACCAAACAGTCCAAATTTGAGTTGAAAAAAATCATGGGCTTAGGTCTTACTGCCCTTGCTGTATTTCTTCCATGGCACATTGAGATGTACCGTCAGTTCGGGCCTGCTTTCATAGACAATTATTTGATTTACCATGTGATACAAAGAGGGTTAAGTGTGATTGAGGATAAGGGACAACCATTTTTCTGGTATCTTATTGTATTAAAGGTAGGTATGCGTATATGGTTTGTAGCGCTACTTGGTGCCTTTCCTGTTGCCCTGTATTTGGCTTTCAAAAATAAAAAGAGACATGTATTTTTGATATTGGCTTCCTTTGTTATTTTATTATTTTTCTCAAGCGCTCAATCCAAACTTGTTTGGTACATAATGCCTATCTATCCACTTTTATCTATCATGGTAGGTTATTTCGCTGAGCGTGTAATTAATTTCTTGATGTTTAAATTTGGGAAACTAAACACACCTGTGTTTAAAGCCGTTTCCATTTATGGTATTGCAATGTTTGCTATTGCATATTTATTTTTGGTCAAAGGTTTGGTGTATGTTTCTGATCTAACTGGTCCCCAAGCGGAATTGCTCGAATATAAGGAGGAGGAGTTTGGATCCGAAACCCCTACCTATATTAATAATGTGCAGCTACCTGTAATTATGTATTACCTGGATGGTCCATTTAGACGGGTTGAATACAGTGGTCTTGAATCAAAGCTTAAAGAGGCAGGTTATGATGAGCCTATCTATTACGTTACAAAGGAGAGCAGGCAGGAGAGAATTGAAAATCTATACTCTCATACACAGTTACTAAAAGCTTCGGGGGATTATGTTTTCGGGTTTGTTGATTCCAGGTATTCCCTTGATGCAAATAGACTTGCAAAGGTTGAAAACCAAATAAAGTCTCATGAAAAGAAGGTTTTAACCACGGTACAACTTACTAAACTAAATAACTTATATGCAGAAAGAGTGGCTCTTATAAGCCGTATAAGTAAGGCTAATGTTAAGAAATGAAGATAGCACTTGTACATGACGACTTAATTCAATTTGGTGGTGCTGAACGTCTTTTACTTGCTGTATCTGAAATATGGCCTGATGCCCCTATATATACCTCTGTTATCACAAAGAAATGGAAGAAAGTTCTTAATGAGAGAAACATTAAGTATAAAACCTCCTTTATGCAAAATCTTCCATTTGTTACAAAACTTAATAGGTACTACTCACCCTTTTTGCTTCACGCCATAGCCTTTGAGGGTTTTGATTTTAGTGAATTTGACGTTGTACTTTCCTTTTCAACCAGATATGCGCATGGCGTTATCACAAAGCCTACAACAAGACACATATGTTATATGAATTCACCAGGAAGGATGTTGTGGGAAGCAGACAATTATTTTAAAGATGAAGAATATGGTTTGTTAAGTCCAATGAAAAGAATTGCAAAACCTTTTCTTGCACCATTTCTTTCTCATCTCAGAACATGGGATTATGTTGCCGCACAACATGTTGACTATTTTATTGCTAATTCTAAAACACCCCAGAAAAGAATTGAGAAATATTATGGAAGAAAATCAGTTGTGGTTTATCCTCCTGTGGATTACGCAATGTTATCAAAGGTGAAATCTATTAAGGGAGATTATTACCTGATACTCACACGGCTTGTATCCTGGAAGAAGATTGAAATTGCAATTAAAGCCTGTCTTGATCTTAACCTTCCACTTGTTGTAGCTGGGGAAGGACCTGATGAACCTCGTCTAAAAGAACTGGCTGGTAAGGGTGTGCGCTTTGTTGGTTATGTGTCAGAGAAGTACAAGAAAGATTTATTAGCAAAGTGTAAGGCTGTGATTGTTACACAGAAAGAAGACTTTGGAATAGTACCTCTTGAAGCCATGTCTGTGGGTAAGCCTGTTATAGCCTTTAGGGGTGGTGGAGTTCTAGAGACTGTTGTTGAAGGTAAAACAGGGGAATTCTTTAGCAAACAAACTGAGGATTTTTTGAAAGATATTTTAATGTATTTTGATTCAACAAAGTATTCTGAATATGACTGCAGAGCTCAAGCCAGAAAGTTTGAAAAGAAAGTTTTCCAGCTGCAACTTAAAAAGTTTGTTAGTGTGCTAAAATATGAGCCACGTAAAGCGCTATGATTTATGATATTGGAAAAAGGATTATGGATATCTTCGGAGCCATAGTCGGAATTATATTATTTTCTCCCATTATTATTGGAGTTTCCATATGGATTAAATTAGTTTCTCCTGAAGGGCCCATTTTCGCAGACATACCTGAAAGATCTGGAAAGAAGGGCAAGAGTTTTAAAATGTTTAAATTTAGATCCATGATTCCGAATGCCCATGACTTTTTATTGAATGATCCTAAGTTACATAAGAAATATTTAGATAATAGTTATAAGCTTGAACCTGAAGAGGATCCGCGTTTACTTCCAGGTGCCATTTTTATAAGAAAATTCAGTATTGATGAATTTCCCCAATTCTTTAATGTTTTAAAGGGTAACATGAGTATAGTAGGTCCTCGTGCCTATTATATTTTTGAATTGAAAGATCAGGCTAAAAAATATCCTGAAGCAGTACCTTATATTCAAGAATTAAAGAAGATAAAACCTGGTATCACGGGTCCTTGGCAAGTGGGGGGTAGGTCCCAAGTTGGTTTTGTAGATAGGGTCAAGATGGATGCAAACTATGCAGACAAACGCTCATTGATGTATGATTTATTAGTAGTTATTAAAACTCCTTTTGCTATGATTTCTGCTAAAGGTGCTTACTAAATTTATAAGGAACAACGTGGAAAAAACAAACTATTTTAAACCAAGAAACAAATTTGCATTGTCTGATATACTTAGAAAGTTTAAAAAAGAAGAGACTAACCTAGAGGAAAATCCTATTGAGGAAGATATGAAGAAAACAAGTTTTAAAAAAGGCCTTAAATTTGATAAAAAATCCCTTATGACAAAGTTGGGAGCAGGTGGAGGTATAACTTTGGGTGTTGTTGGTGTTCTAGCCCTTTTAGTCTTCTTGTTTATTGTAAAACCTGCTTATGCAGTATTGGATGCTGTCAATGATCTAAAAAAGGACAGTAAGGATTTACAAGAAGCCCTAATTATTCGTGACCTTGATTTATTCAATGAAAAACTAGATGAAATTGAAGAAGATTTTAATAACTTATCCAAGGTTCGTGATAATAACTTTGGTTGGGCAGCAAAATTTGGACCAACAAAGGGTTATTACACAGATACAGATCATTTTGTTGCTGCAGGTAAACACGCTGTTGCTGCAGGCCGTGAATTTGGGGTGTTGATTACACCTTTTGCGGAAGCACTAGGTTTTACAGGAGAGTCTATAGCTCTACCTGAAGGACATTCTGGCTTAGCTGATGCTGTTGCAGGATGGATTGGGGTCATGCCTGCCGTTGCGGAAAACATGGATGGCATTATTCTTGAAATGACAGCTATTGGTGAGGAGATGGAGAAAGTTGATGCTTCCCGTTATCCAAAGAACTTCATGGGACAACCACTACGTTCTATGATTTCTGGAGCTCAGTCTTCCCTTGTTGGTATAGATGAATACGGACCAGATATCAAAAAGGCTTTAGAGATACTTCCTACACTTCTTGGTGTTAATGCCTATGAACAGCGTTATGCAATCATAATGCAAAATGATAAGGAAATAAGAGCAACTGGAGGTTTCTGGACCAACTATGCAACCTTTAAGGTAAACAATGCAATGCTCACATCTGATTTCACTTCCAAAGATATGTACAGCATTGACTTTGTTCTTGATGCAATTGATGCCTATCACACATTTCCTAAGGTTCCACCAATGTATGAAAAATACCTAAAGGTGGAACGTATGTATGCTCGTGATGCAAATATCTCTCCTGACTTTCCAACAGCGATTGATCAGTGGATGTATTTCTATGATCTAGGTCAGCAAGTTGCTCCATGGGAAATAAAGCCTGTAGAAGGAGTTATTGCTATGGATACACAGGTTGTGAAGGAACTTCTTGAAGTAACAGGACCTGTTACTGTTAATGGCGTTACCTTCAGTGAAGATAATGTTGTATTAGAGCTTGAGAAGATTGCAAGCCTTTCCTTAGCTGAACAATCAAACAGAAAGAAGGTTTTAGGGGATCTTATGGAGGGCATGTTAATCAATGTTTATGAATCAGACAGCAACTTGTGGCCCAAACTTGTAGAAAAAGGTGTTGATCTTATCAAGAGAAAGCATATCTTGGTCATGATGTTTGATGAAGAAGCCCAAACCTTACTAGATAAATATAACTTTTCTGGTCGTATAGTTGATCCTGTTGAAGGAGACTATGTTTATGCAAACCAAACAAACCTTGGTGGAGACAAAACAAACATGTTTGTTAACAAACATGTGCTTCACAAGTTAGAAAAAGAAGATAACAGATGGGTTAGAACAGTTGAGATTGAATATACATACACACCAAAGGGTGGCGAATATGCTCAGCTTGAAAAGAGATTCCAGGATTGGATGCGTCTTTATGTACCAGCAGGTTCAGAAATCATCAGTTTAGAGGGTTCTATGGATCCTGTAGGTGAAGGTGAGGAAAGAGGTAAGACCTATTTCCATGGTTTCACAGGGCTTGGTCCAAACGAGACTACAACAATGAAGTTTAAGTACTATCTACCTGATGGTGTTGTAACTGGAGATACCTATAATCTTTATATCCAGAAACAAGCTGGTATTGATATGGAGACACATACTGTTATTGTTAACGGTACTCGTGAAACCATTGAGCTTGATATGGACAAAAAGGTTAGTCTCCCTCTTTAATGCCAAAGTATACTGAAGAGGCGGTAATCTTAAAAGCAACAAATTTCAGAGATAGTGATAAGATATTTTCCCTATTTACCAAAAATAGAGGTAAGATAGTAGCTTCCGCTAAAGGTGTACGAAAGATCTCGTCCCGTAGGGGAGGAAATTTAGATACCCTAAACTACGTGCATGTAGGTATTTCTGAAGGAAACTCAAAAAACTACAAGATAATAACTGAGGTAAAGACCATAAATTCCTTTATGCACCTGAAGGCTTCTTTAGAGAACTCTGTAAAGGGATTTTATATTGTGGAACTTGTGTATAAACTGCTTGCGGAGGGTCAGAAAAATATTGATGTATTTAACTTACTTACCTCTAGTTTAAACAAGCTAGATAAACATCTTAACAATGAGGTAAGTAGAGTAAATGCCTTTGAAATAAAGCTTATGGATTATCTTGGTTATGAGATGTATCTTGATAGTTGTGCTAAGACTCAAAAACCCTATGATGATACTTGGGAAACAATAAAGTTTAGTCCCAATCTTGGTGGTTTTATCTCAGATCCAAGCATCCCTGGAATTGATATTACAAAAGAGGTAGCTGATTTACTCAATGCCTTAAAGACAAAGGACAGGATAAACAAAGTCTTACTTGAAGACAAAGAAGTTGTTAAGGAAGCAGATAAACTAATTAAGATGTACGTCCGAGATATTATGGAAGATAATGTTAAGACAGCGCGGGTTTTTGGTGGGATTTAAATCTATTTTCAATAGAATTTAATCTTTGAGAGTTAATATCAATGCTGTATTCGTTTCTTCCTATACGGTTATTTGCGGCTATCATTTCGGTTTCCATTCTTGTCATCTGGGAATAGATTTTATCCATCCAGTGAAGAAATTCCTTCTTCGTTGGTAATATGCCAATCTTTTCATCAAGCTTTTTGTCTAGTCTTTGATCTATCAGTTTTTCTATTTGAGATAAATCTTTTTTAGTAAGTGGCATGTATTCATATAACCAGTCAAAGTATTTAGAGTCAATAACCAATATTCTATTTTTATTAGAATTGTATTAATGACGGAGAAAACTACTTATCTTACCCTTTGTTTGATCTGCAAGTATGGTGTTTGCAGGCATTATTGTAAATTCTCCAAACTTGTCATTTACCTTATCCATTGCTGTATGTATTTTCTCTTCCTTTCTATCTTCTTCAAATAGGGGGAGGGAGGTAAGACCCTTTAGTTCCAGATTTGAAATACTTATGCCTACCAGTCGTGTTTCTTTTGACCAATTCATCTTTTTTAATAGTTGCTCTGTTATTTCATATATCTTTAGGGAACTATCTGTTGCAGGTTTAATCGTCTTTCTCTCAAAGTGTCCTTTGAAGTCGCTATCCCTAAGATACAGTCCTATGGTTTTTCCTATCATGTTTTTATCTCTTAGTCTTTTACCAACCATATTACTTAATCTATGCATGTTTCTTTTTATTACACCTATATCCTTTGTATTTTTATCTAAGGTATGTTGGTGCCCTATTGATTTAGGTAATGTTTTATATTCAACATGTCTCACTGGGGTTTCATCCAAGCCCAGACTTAGGTTTTTTAAAAAGATACTCATAACATTACCAAATTCTCTGTATAAAATTTCAGAAGAAACACGTTGTAAGTGTGTTATGTTGTAAACCCCAATACCATTAAGTCTTTTTTCAATTCTAGGACCTATACCACAAAAATCAGTCAATGGAGTACGTTCCAACAATTGATCTAGATTACTCTTTGTAACAATGAAGAACCCATTAGGTTTATTTATGTCAGAGGACAGTTTTGCTAAAAGTTTATTTGGTCCAACACCAACAGAGGCTGTTATATAGGCTCCAAATAAATCAAAGAGATCTTTTTTTAGTTTGAATATGGTTTCTTCAGTGGTGCCATGAAATTTCCTTGTCTTTGTTACATCAACAAAGAATTCATCAATGCTAAATGG
>CAZTXE010000031.1:0-8097 GCA_964617305.1 uncultured Candidatus Saccharibacteria bacterium
AGAAGCTAAAGAAGAAAAGGCATCTGTAGATCTTAGCAAGAACGCGGAAAAGGTCATGGAAATGGTTGAAAAGATGACTGTTCTTGAGCTTAATGACTTAGTCAAAGCTTTAGAAGATAAATTTGGCGTTTCAGCAGCGGCACCCGTAATGATGGGAGCAATGCCAGCAGGAGCAAATGGTGCTGAGGCAGCAGCTGAAGAGCAAGATGAATTTGATGTAATACTAGCTGAGGCAGGTTCTAACAAAATAGCAGTTATTAAAGCAGTTAGAGCTCTTGATCAAACCCTAGGTTTGGTTGATGCAAAGAACTTAGTAGAATCAGCTCCTAAACCAGTCTTAGAAGGTGCAGATAAAGAAAAAGCTAACGAAGCTAAGAAAGCACTAGAAGAAGCTGGAGCTAAGGTTGAACTTAAGTAACCTATCTTAATCTAAATAATAAGAGAATGGCCTCCGTAAGGGGGCTTTTCTTATTCTTTCAGTGTATGTCCTCTGGGAACCTGAGCTGATTCACATACAGGAACTACAAATTCTCTGAGTTGGGAGGCAGCATCTGCTGGCGTTGCCTTTGAACTAACCCAAATACCAGCTCCAAGTTCTAAAGCACCAAGTACCTTAAGGTGTGCCATAAGACCTATGTGCCAATGATATGGTTCATATCTAACCGTATGAATCCAAAAGTTTCTATCTGGTCTATCAAATAGGGCATCATACGCAGACAGTACTGCTTTTAACACCATGGCTAAATCTTGAATTTCTTCTTCATCTATAAACCCGAAGTTAGGTTTGTGATTCTTTGGAATGATTCTCATTTCATAGCTCCACCTACAAGCCTTTGGAACAAATGCTACAAAGTGGGTAGATTCATAAACAACTCTCTCTTTTTGTTTTAACACCTTCTTTAACTCATCACACCACATACAGTGATTGTGTGCATTAAAGTATTTTAAAGCTTCTCTTTTTTCCTTCTCTACAATACCTGGAAAACCTTGGGCAGCAACTATCTGGGAGTGAGGATGAGAAAGGGATGCACCTGCCTTACCTCCCCTATTGTTAAATATGATCACTTCCTTACCCTGTGAACCGTAGTAGTCTGTTCTATTAAGATAAGCTTTAATAACACGCTCTACCTGAGCACAAGAAAACTCTTCCAAATCTTTGATGGGGTCTGGTGAATGGACAATAACTTCATGGTCATCTATTAGAGGGAATTTGTTTTTGAATGCTCGTACATTCCAGTCATCCTGATCTTGATAAAGTGTTGGTGGTGTCATATGTTCATTACCTTTAGCAAAGAAATCCACCTTCTCCTTCTTTGCTTCCCCTGCTATAGAACTAACCTCTTCTTTCTTCTTTGCAACAACACCTGTTTGATCAGGTCTCTTTGCTCTGTTTGCAGCCATTATAGTAGGAACGCCAGAATGCGGATTGAATATAAATTTACTTGCCATCTTCCCCCTCTACTTCTGAAATTTCCATATGGTGATTCCTAATTTGTATAACTTTTTCATAGAGTTCCATGTATTTTTTAGCACTCTTTGCCCAACTAAAGTCCTCTTTTAAGGCATTACCTACCATACTGTCATACTTATCCGTACCAAAGATTTTAAACGCCTTATCAATTGCTTTTTTGAAATCCTTTGTATCATATACATTAAATAAGAAGCCATTTTCATCAGTCTTAATTGAATCCCTGAGTCCTCCTGTAGCATGTGCAATCGGAAGAGTCCCGTACCACATTGAAATCATCTGAGTTAAACCACAAGGTTCAAACCTGGATGGAATTAATTTGAAATCAGAGCCTGCATACATACTTAGAGCTATGTCCACATCAAATTCTATATTTATAGAAATATTGTCTTTTAGATCTTTATCTTCTGTAAGCTTTTTAAATTTATCTTCCCAAATAGGATCCCCTGTTCCGAGTAATATAAATTGACCTCCCTCTTTAACAATGTGAGGTATGACATCAAGTAGGATATCAAGTCCTTTTTGGTTTGGATCTAGACGTGAAACAAAGGAAAATACTGGCTTCTTAATGTCATTTTCAAGTTTCATCTTTTCAAGAAGCTTCTTTTTTAATGTGAGTTTCTTTGATTTCCAATTGCTGTTATCAAAATCCCTTGGAAAGGCAGAATAATC
Organism: uncultured Candidatus Saccharibacteria bacterium; assembly: GCA_964617305.1. Lineage (GTDB taxonomy): Bacteria > Patescibacteriota > WWE3 > UBA101185 > UBA10185 > CAZTXE01. The sequence continues at coordinate 2,141 of CAZTXE010000031.1, forward strand.
AATTCCATTCAAAATCCCCATGAGCCTTCCTTGTCTGTCATAGAGTATCTCGGATAAATCCCCACCTATGTCTTTGTATAAAACCTCCTTAGCATATGACTGTGACACAGTGCTAATGAAGTCCGAAGATGTTATCCCCTGGAGGAGAAAATTGATATCCCCATCCGAAATATCCCAATCAATTAGGGGGTGATCACCAGGAATTATGCCCAACTCTTCTACTAAAGCTGTGTCTCCCCAACCCTGGTATGACAAATTGTGCACAGTGAGTAAAGTTGCTGGTCGCGATAGATCTATTTCATCCGCAAGTAAGTGTGTAACCATTCCAGTATGCCAATCATTACAATGTACAAGGTCATATGTGTTAAAACCTGCTTTTATAAATTCAACAATTGCTCTATTAAAGAAGGCAAACATTTCTGTTTCACTAATATCACCTGCAAAAGCAGACTGACCCCCAGCTTTAAACATAATGTTCTTTAACAAGAACACATCCACAGTAGAACCAGGTAGTTTTGTTTTGTGAACTTCTACAACATGAGTAGCATTATTAAAAGGGACATCAATCTCCTGACTTTTGTATATCTTAAGGTCTGCTGTCTTTGCCACGGGATAAAAAGGAACAATAACATCGGCATCGACACCGAGTTCTTCTAATGCTTTGGGCAGTGATCCGATAACATCACCTAGGCCACCCAGTTTTATAATTGGTGCAACCTCTGAGGCAGCGATTAATACTTTCACACATTTAGTTTATCAAAGTTTGTTCTTCTTCCATAGGTCAAAGTCTTCTTTTGTTTTAACATCTCTTAAGAACTTTCTTATAAAAGGTGATATCTCATTCCAATCATGATCCAAAAAAGGTTTTAGAGCAGGTATGTTGCGTGCCGTCCAAAGCTCATCAACAACATGCAGCACATCATAGATATCAGTACCTCCCTTTAGCTTAAGTAAGGCATCACGCCACTTAATTGCCTCCTCAAATCTATTATTAACGGATGCTATCTTCATTTGATCTTCAAATTCCAATACTATCTGGTTGTACCACTCAGCTGGCGCTCTATCTTTAAAGGATTTTTTCATATAGGTGGAAGAATTATCCAAATGCTTCTTTCTGATCACTCCCCCACGTTGCCACAAAAAGGCTTGGTCTAAGATAGCACGATACAAATCTAAAACATGGGAGTACTGAGAGGAGTCCTCACCAAATAAAAGTTTTACTACTTCTATGAGAGAAAAGGCACCCTGTTCAATAAGCTCTAAACTCCACCAAGGCTTTGTACTTGCCCACCAATACTGATCAGAAGCCAAGGCACTATCTAATAAGGCGCGGGACTTCTTCCATTTCTTTTCGTCTTTGTTGGAATAGCTTGTTACCTTATCTATGACAAAGTCTGTTAGACCCCATTGAAGTGTGTGTATGGGGTTATCAGGATCCTTCCAAAGAATAAAAGATTTGGCTTCTGTCTTCTTTGATTGCTTCTTATCTAACCAAAAGTCTTGTTCCTCATTAGTCCATGTGCTTGGCCTTATCTTTGTCGTGGCCACGGGCATGTCTGAATCCAATAATTCCGACGGCAGGGTGGGATTTATAAGATTACTATCTAACAACTGTAATAGAAATTCCTCATGCCCTACTCTATGATGCCCAAATGTTTCAGCATCCATAACAACAAAGAAGTAATCAGAGTCTTGGTGCAGATCCTCTGTTTCTTTTAGTAGCTGCTTTGGATCTCGTACAACACCAGATAACATTAAGGAACTGACACGTTTATTCCTATAAAAAACACTGAGCCCATTATCTAGTTTATGAAGCTTCTTTGTATCGGGTGAACCATTGGGCGAAGCAAGCTCAGAGGCTGCTATCCATTTATAACCCAAAGAGGCTACAACATCTGTAACTTTTTTGTTAACAGCCATTTCGGGAGAGAAAAATCCAACTGGTTTGTAATATTTTCCAAACACTCTGGAGTTAATATCATTATTTAGCTCTATTTGTCGTTTTATCTCCAGTTCAGAAAGCAAGGGCAAAAAAGCATGGTACATGGCACTTGCAGTAAATTCTATTTGGCCATTTGAGGCTAACTTTTTTATGTTGTCTATTACATCCTGGTAATTATTCTCAATAAGTAACTTAGTTAACGCACCTGAGATATTAATAACTACCTTACCATTTGGTACTTTAAGTAAACCCTCTGTAAGAGGGCGGTAGGATTCATTAACTATTCTATCCAGGATATCAAACTGTTGATTATGAGGCTGATACAGATGTAGGAGCGTTATTAGTTTCATAGTTAGTCATTTCTTTATACAGTTCCTGCGCTTTTTTCTCAATAAAGTCTTTTAATTCCTTGTTTTCAAATTCTTCTGCAAATGCTGCAAAACGATCTATAAATGCTTGCACCATAGGCCTATTATATAACACAGACTCCCCTACTTGCTCTCCTGAGAGCCACCAGAAAGGATCACTGGAAAGTAACTGGTTGAAAGCAAGTTCATATTTAATATCTTCAGGAACATCTTCCTTCTTCCAAAAAGCGATGTTCTCCATATCAGCATGGCTGTCTTTGATCTTTGTGGGATCAAATTCTGTCACTATCTTGTTGTATATTTCCCAAAGAATGTCTTGCATCTTGTTACCTTCCCAAAGATGGTAGGCGTTAGTCCCCTCAAGATAAGACCAGGTAGTCTCTTTAAACGAATCTATCTTCTTTATAGCACTCTCTGCGATAGCATCTTCCAAAAACTCGCTGACTGTCACAAATTCGATGTCGTTGTCCAAAAGTCTTTCTATTACCTTGCCTAAAAAGTGAATACCATCCTTATTATGATGTCCAAAAGTTTCACCATCTAAAGCCACAACCGTATCAGAAGATAAACTTAAATAACTTAAACTTTCATTTAATGCGAGCCCTCTGGAAAAAGCAAAGAAATTGCTGAGATTAGTATCCCGAGCGATAAGATGACAAGAAGAATCATTCAATTTATAGGCACCTGTATTACCACCTACGGCCGCCGAATCAACTAGCATCCAAGAGTAATCAAGTTGTTCAAGAATCTGGTGTAGTGTTTCATCTACAGCAAGTTCGGGTGCAAAAAACCCGCTTAGGTCTCTTATCATAATAGCCTGCTCCCCCTCAAAGCCTGTTCGACGTCCCAGGTAATAACCAAGACCATATTCATTTAAAATTATTTGATTTTGTACAATTTCTCTAGGTAACTTTGTAAGTAAGGGATGATAAGCGCCACTGCCAACAAGTTCTATATACTCTCCATCAGTTAGTTCCTTCACATCTTTTAACCATTGGTGATAGCCATATTTATCCATTTGTTCCAACAAACTTAAAGGAATATTTAGAGTTAGCTTGAAATTCTTTCTATTTTTAAGAAGTTTAATAAGGGGTAAATAAGAAGATTCAGCGATGTCTTTAAAAGTTTTCTCGCTTTGAGTTACTGGTTGATACAGATGAAGTAAGATTGCCAGTTTCATTACTTTAAGATTATAAGATGAAGTTTTATTTAGAGCAAACAATTGGTATGAGGAGTTTAAAAACACTAATGCGGCCAGTCCTGGAAAAGTAAATTTCTTATACTCCTGCCCACAGTACAAGAAAAACTTAAAAACAAAAGTTAATAAGCTCTTTTCCAGGAATGACCGCAATAGATTATATTATAATAACAGATAGTTATAGGCCTGTCAACTGAGGGCTTTTAAGGGTATATTCTGCTTCCAAATGACTTCTTGTTTTTGAAACTAATAGCCGTTTTGTATAACTTGGAATATTCCTTTGCGCTGAATTTCCAAGAGAAATCAGCAGACATGGCATTTGTTTGCAGTTTTTTCCATAACTTGGAGTTGTTGTGTAACTCAATACCCCGTACTATTTGACCAAATAAGGAAAATTCATTGTAGTCACTAAAAACAAGACCTGTTCCCTCACCTGTTTTTGAATCAAAATTATCAACTGTATCTGCAAGACCTCCTACATTACGTACCACAGGTATAGCACCATATCTCATTGCTTCAAGTTGGACAACACCACAAGGTTCAAATTTAGAAGGGTATAAGAGCATATCACATCCGGAGAATAATAAACGAGGTAAGGTGTGATTCATAAATGTATGGACACCAACCTTATCCGGAAAGGTCTTTTGTAAATCTTGCAACATATCAATATACCAACCATCTCCACCACCCACTTGTACAAATTGGACATCAAAATCCTTCATAACATGGCGTAGTGTTTCAACCATCAAGTCTATCCCCTTTTGTCCAGTTAGTCGTCCTACAAAACCCAGAACGGGAATTTTTGGATTAACAGGAAGATCATATTCTTTTTGCAAAGTTGTTTTGTTCTTTGAACGTAATTCCAAAGAGGTTTTGTCATAGTTATGTGGAATTAAATCGTCTGTTTCAGGGTTGTACTCCGAATAATCTAGACCATTAACAATACCAAAAAGTTTTTCTCTGAGTTCCAGGAACAACTTATCTAAACCTTCACCAAACTCCGGGGTGAGGATTTCTTTTGAGTACGTTTTAGATACAGTATTCACAATGTCGCTATATAACACCCCTCTTCGCATAAAGTTCTGGTGATTTAACCTTTCGTCAAAGAAGGAAGCAATTGGTGATTTACCATCATCAAAATCAAGTTCCGATATATTATGGTGGTCAAACATAAATTGGTATGCAAGGTTGTGAAGAGTATAGACAGTAGCAATGTTGGACAGAGTGACATCATTTGAATAAGTAGGATCCATTTTCAATAAGTTAGGGATGAGACCGGTATGCCAATCGTTACAGTGAATGACATCGGGTACAAAATGTTTTGTGCCAATAAATGCCAAGGCACCTCTAGATAATAATGCCCACCGGGTAGCATCATCACTATAACCATATATATTGGCTCGCTTTTCGTAGTACTCCTGATTCTCAAGGAAATATGTGGGAACACCTTCACTGGTATCACAGTACTGTATATTGCACTCCAAATATGGATTAGCTTCATCACCTGTTGGAACCTTTAAACCTTTATGAATTGTTTTCAAATCATATTTTGCTACATCAAGTGAACCAAACTTAGGTATTAATATTCGAACATCATGTCCCAGGGAAGCTAACTCACGAGATAAGTAACCTACAACCGATGCTAAACCAGCTTCACTTGCATAGGGTGTTGCCTCTGAAGCTACAAATAACACCTTATATTTGCCATTGATCGTGGGAGAAGAATCAATAACGAGATCACCCAACATTTTTTTGAGAGTGCTGCCCTTACTCATATGTACACATATTAACACAAACTAACTTACTTATAACACTAAACACACCAGTACTATAAGTATGACAAAAGGAGGACCTTGACTCGACTGACAAATAAACCTAATTTTCTGCTTCCACGCGTAAAAGGGTTGACTTTTAAACCTCAAATCCATACAATTTATATATTTTACCAATTGCTTTCAGAAAGGCTTTTGGAAGGGTTTAGATATGTCCAGAAGACCTGCTCAAATTAATAAGGAACTTAATACTTTCCCTCATGCTGTCAAATCAGCAAATTATTTATTTACAACTCAAGCAGCAAAATTACTAGGGGTCTCCCCCACAACCCTCAGGAGATATGAAGCTGAAAATCTAATCTCATCAGAGAGAGGACCAAATAGTTACAGAAAATTTCTAAGAGCAGATGTATTAAATCTTAAAGACCAACTGATAAAACAAAAAGAAGGTAAGGCGGTACTTAATGAAAAGAGAAGGGAAGTTACGAAACTAAAGAAAAATGTTAAGTATGGAAGCTTCATGGAAGAACTTAGTCTTGTTAAAAATATTGCTCCCCGTGTAGCAGGTGTAATTACTGCTGCACTTCTTTTTGGATTAGCTTGGCTTATATCAGGAAGCTACCTGGTAGAAAATGTAACAAAGATTAGACCAGACAATATTCTATTAGCAAACAAAC
>CAZTXE010000032.1:0-7933 GCA_964617305.1 uncultured Candidatus Saccharibacteria bacterium
CGACATAAAGGATTAAAATGAGCAAACTTCCAACAAGACAAGAAGCCTTAGAGCTTCTAGAAGAACATGTTAAAGATGACTATCAAAAACACCATGCTCGCATGGTTGCGGCTTGTTTAGAAGCCTATGCAACAAAGTATGATGAAGATAGTGAACTTTGGTATCTAACAGGTTTACTTCATGATTTAGATTATTTTGAGCACCCAGAAGAACACCCAAAGAAATCCCTTGAATGGTTTAAGGAATGGGATTATTCGGAAGAGCTAATTCATGCAGTTGCAGCCCACGCAATGGATGAACCCAGGGTTGAACCAGACTCAAAACTAGCAGCTTGTCTTATTGCAGTAGATGAATTAACAGGCTTTTTATATGCATATTCTTTAATGAGACCTACAGGTTGGGAAGGCATGAAGGCAAAGTCAGTTAAAAAGAAATTTAAAGATAAAGCGTTTGCAGCAAAGATTGATAGAGAAGAAATAATGTACGGCATAGAAAAGCTTGGGGTTGATTTTAGTGAACATGTTACCTTTGTGATTGATATCTTATCCAAATTAAAGTGAACTCCCTACAGACAGCATAGAGAGTTCCCAGTTGTTTATTATAAAAGCTTTTACCATTCAACGTATCTGTTTAAACTGTTCGTAAATCGGAGAGTTCCCAGAAATTTATTTATGTGCCTTTCTACTTCCTTTAGCGTGATACTATCTGGAAATAAGTCTAAATCCTTTGTAATATCTGGCAATTCCTTTATTTTGTATCCTCCAAAGCCATAGGCTCTATACAAAATTTCGCGAATTAGGTCGTTTTGTCTGTCAGCGAGATTAATCAACTCGCCATCATAACCCCGCCGTAATTGGTCAGCGTTTACTCGAAAGACATGGAACATTAACCTTTCTGACCAAGATAGTCCTTTGAAGAAAGGTTCAACGAAATCCTCACTTGTGACCTTCATGCGTTTGTGTGGGGTGGTCATGTAGTCCTCCTTTAATTAGCTCTACCTTTTTTTGTCTAGTCGCTAAGTTACAGTATTAAAGCACAATCATCAAGTATTTGCCCTTAGTGGCTTAGTTAACTACAATGAAGGGGATGCTAGATATCAAATTTATTAGAGAAAATAAAGATCAGGTTAAAAAAGCGGTTGTTGATAAACAACTTAGCGAAACTGTTGATATAGACAAGCTTTTAGAACTAGATGGTTTATATAAGGCCCTGCTTCAACAGGTTGAGACTCATCGTGCCTTAAAAAATAAGCTTTCTGCGGGGATTTCAAAGATTGAAGGAGATAAACGAGATGATCTCATAAAGGAAGCAACTGCAGTAAAAGGGGAGCTTTCTAAAAAAGAAGAAGAACTAACTAAACTAAAGACCCAAATTGGTGAAATGATGCTTTGGGTACCTAATATTCCAGCAGAAGATGTTCCCTTTGGTAAAGATGAAGAAGGCAATCAGGTTGTTCGTGAAGAAGGTAAGAAACCTAAATTCAAATTTACTCCAAAAGAACATTTTGAAATTGGTACTGATCTAGGAATCCTTGATTTAGAGCGGGGTACAAAGATAGCAGGCTTTAGAGGATACTTCCTTAAAGGGGATGCAGTAAAGCTTCATAGAGCAATCTTGCAGTATGCCTTAGATGTTATTGAATCAAAGGATTTTGAAATATTTGAAATACCTTGGATGGTACGACCTGAATACTTTGAAGGTACAGGATACTTTCCTTGGGGTACTGATGACCATTATCAAGTACAAGATGATATGGCCTTAATTGGTACAGCAGAGGTATCTCTTACCTCATACCATGCAGGTGAAACACTAAAGGAAGAGGATTTGCCTATTAAGTTAGCAGGAATATCTCCTTGTTATAGAAGAGAGATAGGAAGTCATGGAAAGGATACAAAGGGTGTGTTTAGAGTGCACCAATTTGAAAAGGTTGAACAGGTAATTTTACTTCCTCAGGGGGAGGCATTATCAAGAGAATGGCATGAGAAGATGCTTTCTTATTCTGAAGAGGTTCTAAAAGGTTTAGGCCTTGCTTATCAGGTACTTCTTATGTGTACAGGGGATATGGGTGCAGGACAGCGAAAGAAATATGATATTGAAACATGGTTTCCTGCACAAGAGAAATATCGTGAGACCCACTCAGATTCTTACTTTTTGGATTATCAGGCCAGAAGACTTAACATGCGTTACAAAACAAAGGATGGGGAAACAAAGTATGTTTACACAATAAACAATACTGTTGCCGCATCTCCAAGACTTCTTGCCGCAGTTATTGAAAACTACCAACAAAAAGACGGCAGTGTGAAGGTACCTAAGGTACTTCGAAAGTACGTAGGTAAAAAGGTCATCAAACTTACCTAAATTATGTTTAATGGACTACAGCTTCCAAAACGTATCTTTGTCGATTCATCCAAATACAATGAAAAAATTGAGGTATTCCAAGTAGGTAACAATTACCGTCTTAGCGTTAACAATATTGTTCAATCAATCAATGTAGATAATCCGACAGTACACAAGCGTGTTTGGGGGAAATTAGTGAAACTTGTTTCAGATAAAGAACCAAATGCCCAAAACATCTTACTTCTAGGTCTTGCTGGGGCCACAATGCCTCATCTTTTTGCACAAGAAATGCCAAACACCAAGATCACGGCTATTGAAATAGACAAAAAAATGATTGATGTAGCCAAGGAATTCTTTGATCTAGATAAGATAAAGAATTTAAATGTTATTAATGCGGATGCAATGCTTGCTTTGTCCGAACCTGAGGAGTTTGACTTAAAAAGAAATAGCTTTGACGTTATTATCGTTGATATCTATTGTGGTGGTGACTATCCCGACCTTGGTAAGACAGGTACTTTTTTTGAAGGTCTAAAAAGACACGCTAAACCAGGAGCTCTTATTGTATTCAATCGGATTTATATCACAGCATATCAAAACGATGTTGATACATTTATAAAATCCATAGAAGGTATATTTTCTGATGTTAACACCTGTACTGTAGCTGGAAGAACCAATTCAGATAACATGCTGATATCAGCTCGTGTGTGATATCCTAGTTTCATGAACTTATTTCAAGCAGTAATACTGGGTGTAATACAAGGATTGACGGAATTTTTACCCATTTCATCCTCAGGACACCTTGTTGTACTACCAAATATATTTGGATGGGCTCCACATCCCTTAGTCTTTGATACCACACTTCATTTAGGAACGGCAGCTGCTTTAGGTATATTTTTCTTTAAGGATTTGTGGAACATATTTGTATCATTTTTTAAAGATGTTTGGAATCACGAAGAAAATTTTAAAAAGTATTCCGACGATGGCAAGATGGGTCTTTATATCCTTTTGGGATCAATTCCCGCAGGACTCCTTGGACTTATGTTTGAAGACGTATTTGAAACAGTCTTTAGAAATGTTTCTTGGGTAATACTGTTCTTACTACTTGGTAGTATCTTAATGTCTGTGGCAGAGAAACTAAAACTGTGGGAAAGAAAAAAATCAAAAGGACTAAATTATCTAAAGGCATTTGTTATAGGTATATTTCAATCACTAGCTCTTTTCCCAGGTCTATCAAGATCAGGGGCTACCATATCTGGTGGAATGTTATTTGGTTTAGATAGAGAAAAGGCAGCTAGATTCTCATTTCTTCTTTCAGTACCAATTGTTGTAGCAGCAGGCCTTTATAAGTTTTATGAATCAAAAGCTATGTTTTTAGATCCAACAGTATCTTTGCACATAGAACCTATGTTTCTTATCGCCGGATTTATTAGTAGCTTTCTAGTTGGCTTAGGTGCAATCAAATTCCTTCTTAACTTTCTTAAGAAAAATAGTCTATGGGTATTTGTTGTTTATAGGGCAATTTTGATATTGGTACTGGTATTTTTTCTTATGTATTGAACAGTTCCCTGGATTTTCTCAAAAAAATTTGTATAATGCTTCTAGAATAAAGCCAAGTAAAGGAGGTTTACTATGGCTGGTACCCCGCATGTGATCGTACGTTATGAGGGGAGGATTTGGTACGTATGTGTTTTAGTTGCTTTTGAACAGGCAACGAAAAGGGAAAGGTATCATATCCTATTGGACCATGGGTTGTTATCCTGGTGGGAAGCCCACGAAAAGGTTGGTGAATTGCGCGACCAGAAGAGAGGAACAACAATATGCCCAGCATAGAAATCCTTACAAGGGGACTGTCGACACACAAGATATGTGGACAGTCCCTAGGTTTTTTGAATGCTATAATCTCTCTGTTATGCTAGGAAAACTATTTGATTCTAATGAAAAACAATTAAAAAAACTTTATCCCCTTGTCGAGAAAATAAAATCATTCGAAGAAGAAGTTAGTGGTCTATCTGATGAAGGCATTAAGGAGCAAACCAAGTCATGGCAGAACAAGTTAAGAGATTTGGATGACAAAAAGCAGGTTGCCCATCTTAATGAACTCCTCCCTAAAGCATTCGCACTTGTTAAGGAAGCAACCTTTAGAACTCAGAACATTAAACTTCATGATGTGCAGCTTCTTGCTGGTATCACTCTTCATCAAGGAAAAATAACTGAACAAAGAACAGGTGAGGGTAAAACTAACACTGCTGTTTTGTCTTTGTATTTGAATTCTCTTACTGGTAAAGGTGCCCATCTTGTTACACCAAACGATTATCTTTCTAGACATGGTGCTGGTTGGATGGGTCCTGTTTACAATGCATTAGGAATAACTGTTGGGGTTATCATGCAACAGCGTGCCTTTATGTATGATGGCGAGTTTGAAGGCGTTGAATTCAAAGATGAATACGCTATTCATTTAAAGGAAATTTCAAAACAAAAAGCTTATCAATGTGATATTACATATGGGACTAATCATGAATTTGGTTTTGATTATTTAAGAGATAACATGGCTAACCGTTTCTCTGATATGGTTCAAACAAATATTGTTGGTGCTTGGGGGATTCACAATTTCGCAATTGTTGACGAGGTTGACTCAATTCTTATTGATGTAGCTCGTACCCCTCTTATTATTTCTGCACCTGCAGAAAAGGCTACAGAACGTTATCATCAGGCTTCCGGTATTGTTGGACAACTTATTAAAGATACCGATTATGAGGTGGAAGAAAAATTCAGAACAGCCACATTAACCGATCTTGGTATTAGACGTGTTGAAAAAATGCTTGGGGTTTCCCATTTATACGAAGAAGATTTTGAAATGGTACATCTTATTGAACAATCTTTATCTGCGCACACTCTCTATGAGAAAGATAAAGACTATGTCGTAAAGGAGGGTGCTGTAGTGATTGTTGATCAGTTCACAGGAAGACTTCTTCCAACAAATAGGTATTCACATGGGCTTCATCAGGCAATTGAAGCTAAGGAAAAGGTTGAGATACAGCAAGAGTCCATGACTTTAGCTGAGATTTCATATCAAAACTATTTCAGAATGTACAAAAAGCTTGCTGGTATGACAGGTACTGCGGCCACTGAGGCCGAGGAGTTTCATAAGATTTATGAACTTGATGTCGTTGTAATTCCAACAAACAAACCTATTGCGCGTTTGGATCATGCCGATGTTGTTTATAAGACTGAAGCTGCAAAATATCGTGCTGTGGCTGATGAAGCTGCCGAGAAATACCAGAAAGGGCAACCCGTTCTTATAGGTACTACTTCAGTTGATAAATCCCAGCTTGTTCATGAGCAGTTAAAACGTCGTGGAATACCCCATGAAATTTTAAATGCAAAAAATCACGAGCGTGAAGCTTTAATTATTGCTCAAGCAGGAAATACCAAAGGGGTTACTGTTTCAACAAATATGGCTGGTAGAGGCGTGGATATTAAATTAGGTGGAGATCCATCAACTCCTGAATCAGAAAAAAGAATTAAGGATTTAGGAGGACTTCATGTTATTGGAACTGAAAGACATGAATCTCGAAGAATAGATAATCAGTTGCGTGGTCGTTCTGGTAGACAAGGAGATCCAGGATCTTCTAAGTTTTTCATTTCTCTTCAAGATGACTTAATGAGAATCTTTGGTGGTGCTCAGGTTGAAAGTTTAATGAATAAATTTGGAATGGATGAGAGTATTCCACTTGAAGCAAAGATTGTTTCAAAATCAATTGAAAGTGCTCAAAAAAAGGTTGAAGGATTTAACTTTGATAGAAGAAAACAAGTTGTTGAAATGGACGATGTTATCAATGTTCATAGAGAACTTGTATATAAGTTAAGAAGAAAGATATTACTTGTTGCCGATGCTGATGTTGATGCAAAAGATTGGTTTATAGGAAAGCTTTCTGAAAACACACCTTTTGATAATGCAAGTGACTGGGCACCTAATGAGAATCATTTCAAGGGAAGTATTTGGATGCAAATAGTTTCAGATTTAGCTAAACCTGTTGTTGATTTCTATTGGAGACAGCATTTAGTTGATATGAACCAGGTTAGAGAGGGTATAGGTCTGAGGGGATATGCCCAACGTGACCCAATAGTTGAATACAAGAGGGAAGGCCATGAACGTTTTGAAGTATTAGTTCAAAAGATTTATGTAGATATAACAGAAAGAATTAAACAGTTTTCAAAGGATGTTGCTAAGGGAAATATTGAAAAACCTAGAGAACAAAGAAATAGTGTAGATACAACAAGGCTTGATTATCAGCAAGGAGAACTGGAGACAGGATTAAAAGATGAAATGGCAGTCTCTCCCAAAGGGAGATCTAAGGTAGAGTCTGTAAAGCCTTCCGATGCTGTTGGTAGAAATGATCCTTGTTCTTGTGGAAGTGGAAAAAAGTTTAAACATTGTCACGGTAAGTAGTCCTTTGTTATACTCTTCAAATGCCCACAAAGAAAAAAAATAATAATAAACGTCATCGTCCTAGCTGGGACGATTATTTTTTAGAAATAATGGAAGCTGCTAAAGGTAGAGCTACCTGTGATAGAGGCAGATCTGCCGCAGTAATTGTCAAAGATAGAAGTATCCTAACCACCGGTTATGTAGGATCCGCTGCCGGTTTACCTCATTGTGATGATGCCGGACATGATATTAAAGAGGTTATTAATCCTGATGGTACAACCTCTAAACACTGTGTACGAACTTCGCATGCCGAGGAAAATGCAATCGTTCAAGCAGCTAAGGGAGGTATACGCATAGATGGTGCAACCATTTACTGTAATATGGAGCCTTGCATTGTTTGTGCTCGTATGATCATAAACTCTGGTATCAAAAGAGTTGTTTGTAAAAGAAGATATCATGGTGCTGCAAAGACCAGAGAGTATTTCAAGGAGGCTGGTATAAAGCTGGAGGTACTAGAAAATGGTCAAGAAACATATGCAGAGATGAAATAAAACCTTTTTAAGTGTACAATTCCAAGCAATTCGCCCATCAACCGTATGTTCAAAGGAGAGAACCTATGAGCGCCGCTATGATCCAGAAAATGGCACCCGCAGTTGTTATAGTTGGTTTACTGTTGCTAGCACTCCGTTTTATTTTGAGGGTTCCCCCCTACTTTGTAGTTCCTATGGTTGTGGGAGGACTTTTATTAATACTAGTGGGTGGTATCGTTTACCTGCTACGAATTTGCCAAAAATGAGGATATCTTTGGGTGCAGCTCTATTAAAAAAAGCCGCACCCAATTTGTTAGAATGACCCTAATGGAATCCTCTACTAAAATTGTCACTATTGGTGGTGGAACTGGAACCCATACAGTATTATCTGGTTTGAAAAAATACCCCTTTGATCTTACTGCCATTGTTACGGTTGCAGATAGTGGTGGTAGTACAGGTAGACTTCGTGATGAATTCGGAGCCCTTCCTGTGGGAGATTTTCGTATGGCTCTCACAGCCCTTGCTGCTACTGATGAAGAAGCAGATATTCTACGTGAACTTTTTTTATACAGATTCAATAAAGGCAAGGATGGTTTAAGAGGACATAACTTTGGAAATTTATTCTTAGTTGCTATGG
>CAZTXE010000033.1:0-3627 GCA_964617305.1 uncultured Candidatus Saccharibacteria bacterium
ACAACCACTTCATTTTTGAAAAATTCTCCTGATAAATGTACTGCAGAAAGAAGGTAACCACCTGGGTTTCCTCTTACATCTAGCACTATGGCATCAAGATTGGGCATACTCACATTAACTTCAGATGCCACCTTGTTCCATTCAGTATTTGTTTCTTGACCGAAACGACTAACCCTAATATATGCTATGCCATCTCCCTTATCTTCCCAAGTAACACTGTCAATCTTTATTTGACCACGCTTGATTCGTACCACACGAGGTTCATCATTACCTTTTTGGAGAGTTAGGCTACTAATTGTACCTGCTGGACCTCTTATCTTTGATACAGCCTCGGTGATTGTTACACCAATCGTACCTTCATCCTCAATCTTTAAGATTTTATCCCCTGCTTTAACCCCTGCAGCCTTTGCAGGAGAACCATCAAGAGGAGAAACAACCATAAGTTGACCCTCATCCATACCAAGTTCAGCACCAATCCCTTCGTAAGTTCCATTAAGAGCACTCATTACAGTTTCATTTACCTCCGGAGGTAAGAAGGAGGTATAAGGGTCTCCCAAAGAACTTACCATTCCTTGAATTGCTCCATAAAGCATCTTCTGACCATCTACAGGTCGCTCAAGATATTCAGATTGCATCATTGTCCAAACCTTCCAGAACAAAGAGAAATCAATTTCTTGATCTTGAGGGGCTTTATTTATTACATTTATTTCTGGGGGATTTTTTCTTACCTCAAACACAAAACCACGTTTACCAAAATACCAACCACCAAAGAAGGCACAAAGGGTGAACAGAAAGGTTATAAGATATCTTTGAAACTTGTCAAACTTTGTCATAATAATACTTTACTCCAAGGAGATAATGTTAGGTATATCAACCTTAACAGGGTCCTGGACATCGTCTAGCATAACATACACTTCCCCTTTTTGTATACGATCAATAGTACCCACCCAACCAAAGTGAGGTTCTTCTAATATTTGAACCTTCAAACCTTTTTTAAGCGTTCTTAGCTGACCTGTGACTGAGGAATTCTTAATCTGTTGCACATCAAATGGTTTAGGAACAGGTATGCGCACAATCCCCCTTCCACCCTGTAAAAATACAAACCTATTTGTTACCCCTTTTAGAAAATCGAATATGTAGCTTGGGGTGGGAATGTGTCCAAAACCAGAAATTACTCCAAGAAAAATGTTGTGTTTCTTTGCCAACTGAAAGGCATTCCTATCAGCACTTCCTGCAATGAGACCCGCAACACCAAGTTGAGCAGCCTTTGTTACTACCTCTGAATCTAGATACTCACCTATATATATAATTTTGCCAAAGGAATCTTTAGAAAACTTTTCTAAATACTGCATTTCCAAAAGTTCAGAGGGGTTTGGAAATACAATTAGCTCCCCTTCATATGAATTATCTGTACAGGCTGCGAAGTGAAGATCAACAGTTTGTGTTTTTAATAAAACGGAATAATTGCCAACTACATCTACTATATCTCCCCATACACCTGCCAGAAGCCAGAAGTCACGTTCTTCTTGTTTATAAAGATAACCATTTGGAATCTTTTCTAAATAACCATCAAAGGGAGCAATTATTTTCTTTCTCCCAATCCTACCTACAGTATCTCCTGTATAAAAATAAGTTCCTACCTTCTTACCTTTGGTAAGTTTTAGTGAAGATCCAATAGGTAAACTACCATATGAAACCTTGGACATACCCAATTTTGTGAATGGTTCCACCTTAGTGCCAGAAGCAGCATCCAACTGTCCCTTCTTGGGCAAGGCGCGTTCAATAAGAACATCATTATTCTTTGTTATCTTTCTAACAATAGGTACATGCATCAGAAAGCACTTATCCTTTCTTGTATAACCTTTAACCACTCCCTCTTTACTTCATTGTAATCACTCTGTCTGGTATCAATCACAAAACCTAGTGTCCCACCTCGTACACTAGTTTCTAGTTTGTTAATAGATTTACCAGTGACTGAAATTCTAGCTAAATCGAGTTTATCCAGTGGGAATACAAATATTTCATTCTCTTTAAGGCTAATAAGTTGCGGCTCCCCCACATCCTTTTCAAATAAACATTCAACGCCCCCCGGTACTTTAAGCACGGTACCTAAGGTTGTTAACTTTTCCTCAAATAAAGTTTTATCAAAAACTCCAACCATATCTGCAGATAATGCACTGACAGATTCCTTCTCAGAACCTTCCTCTTTGTTAATAGCTTGATTATTAAGAAGGCTTAGAACGGGTAAGATACATTCAGAATCCAACCTTAAATCATAAAGCCCAGGATCCTTAAGTAGGCTCAAGCCTAAAACATATGTCATAACAGGATTAACATCAAGTTGAGCAAACCTTCCCCCAGTTAATATGACGGGTTTTTCACCATAATAGTTGTGTTTTGATGTCTGCATCATCTCTCTTAATAACATATCGGCAGCATTAAGAAATTTTGGACTTGACGATATGTACTGTGGATATAGTGATCTGTTAGAGAAATAGTTTTTCAACTCAGCTAAAGAAAACTTCGAATCTTTTCCATATGGAAAGAAGCTAATGAATTCTTCAGGAGTTGCAATTGTGAAGTTATCTGCATAAAGCCAATCATAGTCTTGGATAGAAGAAAGTGATGTATAAACTCCCGATTCTCCCATGAGATCTCCAGTAATAACTGTGATATCTGAGATCTTCACACCAAATCTTTTGGCAAAAAGAGCTAATACTTGCTTGTTGAATTTGTCTTTATTGGAACCATCAACAATTAGGGACTGCGGATAGACATAAGAGAAGTGTGAGAATTCAAAATCTGAAGGGGATTTGTAAAGCAATGCTGATATTTGAGATTCACCTATATAAATGGACAGCGTGGGCATGAAGAAATTCTATCAGATGGCATGGTGCTCTGTATAGACAATCAGAGACATGTATCTTGAGTTTTTAATTGCTTTGGATAGCTTTCTTTGGTGTTTGCTACAAACTCCGGTTCTACCTGCAGCAAGAATCCTACCTCTATCAGTAATGAATCTTCTTAGAACTAGGGTATCTTTGTAGTCAGGGTTACTCTTGTTATCACAAAAGTAGCATGTCTGATCTTTTTTTGGTTTTCTTCTTTTATTTTTTTTGTCCATATTTATTTCTTATAATTTAGAAAGGAATATCGGAGGCATCTACGTCCTCAGAAACTTCCTCTTCTTTTTTCTTTTCAACTTTCTCTTCTGCCTGAGATTCTTCTCCAAGTTTTTCGTAATCAACATCTTTGGCCTGAGAACTGTTACTAAAACTCTGTCCGGCACCTTTAGGTGTTAGGGCTATCATTTCATCAATAACAATTTCAGTCTTATATCTCTTATTACCATCTTCACCATCCCATGAACTTGTTTGGATCCTACCTTCTACATAGACCTTAGCACCCTTTGAAAGTATTTGATCACAAATTTCGGCTAACTTATTCCAAGATACAACATTGTGAAATTCAGCTGATTCTTGCTTCTGACCTTCTGTAACCCATTCACGGTTTGTAGCAATACCAAAGGTACATACAGCATGCCCTTGTGGGGTATATCGTAATTCAGTGTCTCGGGTTAAATTTCCAAGTAACATTACTTTGTTTAAACTTCTTGCCATTATTCCT
>CAZTXE010000033.1:3637-7914 GCA_964617305.1 uncultured Candidatus Saccharibacteria bacterium
CCAGTAGTAACAATTAGGTACCTAACTAAATTGTCTTGTAAATTTAATTTGTCTTTTAGTTGAATAAGACCAGCTGGGGGCATTTCTAATTGCAAAACCTCATAAAAGCCCTCTTCTTCGTTATTAACTAGGTATGCAAACTTTCTCTTACCCCAGAATTCACTATCTAAAACCTTACCTGAAAGGTCAGTAACAGCATCTTTTATTGTGTTGGATAAATCGCGAGCACCTTCCTCGCCTAGTTTAATATTTGCAATTGTCATTAATTCGTATTTTTTCATTCTGTTATGGTTTCCCTGCAATAAGGCAATTTTACCTTATTTTGGGAACTAGTCTACAAGAAAAAATCTAACAAAATTAGATTTTTGTTGTTACTAGAACACTAAATCCTGTTTAGCCGTAAGATAGTAACCTAAAACAAGTCTAATTTCAAGAGATTATTTGCCAAAGGGATCATACTCATTTGAATCACGCTCCGCCACATAGCGGGGACCTTCTTTACGAACCATTTGAGTTAGCCACATACGTACCATTGAAGATGGGGAAATATTATAAAACCCAGCAATTTCTTTTATTTTAGCCTTTAACACAGGTTGCAGGCGAATAGTGAATGTTACTTCTTTTTGAGGCACATCATCAGAAAAAAGGTTTCCCCCTCTCTCCTTAAGGAGCTTTGATAGTTTTTTGTACTTCTCTGGATCTTCTTCATAGACACTGTAGGGAACATCAAATCCTTCAGCAATACGATAACGATGCTTTATGCCACCCTCAGGAATAACATATTTTACTTCCTTAGCTTTCTCCCAATCAATATAATCGGTAGTATCGTGAGTATCCCAAAAATCTGCTTCCTCCTCTATACTTTTGAAGTTGGGTATTTTCTTTAGTTTTTTTTCATTATCTTTTTTTGTCATATTAGACCTTCCTATAATAACTACGCTCCTTCTTAGACATATCTCTTGCTGTAACCACATACCGTTTCCCATATCTTTCCGGCGAAAGTACGATGGACAAGAGTCGTTTACCTGCCCTACCTAGGTAGTTAACACGATCTCCATAAGTAGGAAAAGAAATACTATTTGGATCAATAATTGCTTTTTCCACTTCTCTTTGCGTAACGGCGTGTGAAGCTATGTGGTCCCTATTCCAATCATCCCATTCTAAGTTATTGATTGAAATATTTATCACAACGTTAGTGTAACACTTTGTGTTACGTGGATCAATGGTTTTCAAACACTAAATCTAAACTCAACAACATCCCCATCCTGCACAACATAGTTTTTGCCTTCAATACGAAGTAAACCCTTTTCCTTTGCTCCAAGCCTTCCTTCACAGGAGACATAATCCTTAAAAGAAGTAACCTCAGCACTAATAAAGCCTCTTTCAAAATCAGTATGTATCGTACCTGCAGCTTGTGGTGCTCTAATACCTACAGGGATAGTCCACGCACGTACCTCCTTTGGCCCGGCAGTGAAAAATGTTTGAAGATTTAGAATATCATAGCCACGCTTAATAACTCTATCAAGTCCTGAGGCATGAATTCCTAATTCATTCATCATCGCCATCTCATCTTTCTCAGAAAGCTGGGCTAATTCTTCTTCAAGACGAGCACATAAATGAATAGTATTTTGTTCCGAAGCTTTGTTTTTAGCTGCAATAAAAGCTTTTTCATCTTGGTTATATACGTGTAAAAATGGCTTGAGAGTTAGAAGGTTTAACTGCTTTGCTATTTCAAGTTCTTTATCATCTAATGTGACATCTACTGCCAAAGTACCCTTACCCATCTCTCTGAGCAACTTGTCTACCACATTAATCCTTTTAAGACAGTCTTTATCGCCTGTTCGAGCAAGCTTTGTATTCTTTTCTAAGGTTTTTTCAAGATGTGAAATATCTGAAAGAAGAAGCTCTGTTTCTATCACTTCCCTATCACTCTCAGGATCACTAGAACCTGCTCTAGAAATGTTCTCGTCTTCAAAGTCACGGATCACATGCACAATAGCATCAACTTCTCTGATATTTGATAGGAATTTGTTGCCTAAGCCCTCGCCTTCATGTGCCCCTTTAACAAGACCTGCAATATCTACAAACTTAACAACGGCAGGTACAACCTTTTGAGGGATTTCCTTTAAACCGTCACTGGTACCATGTTCTTTTTGGATTGTTTCAACAAGCTGCTCTAAACGTACATCAGGTACATCCACAATGCCCACATTGGGCTCTATTGTTGCAAATGGATAGTTAGCAGATAGGGCTACCTGCTTTTTTAGCAATGCATTAAATAATGTTGATTTACCAACGTTTGGTAAACCTATGATTCCTATTGATAACATAACAAAAGGAAGTATAGCGGATATAATAAAAGAGGCAATAAAAAAGCCTCCGAGCATCTGCAAACGTTCCGAGGCTTTAATATTTGAAAAATTCAGGTCCAGCAATGTCCTAATCAGTGGCATAGTACTCATCATAATTATCAGCACAACTCTTGCCAAAACCAATGATCATCGAGAGAAAAACTACACCAAACAGGGCATAAGCCACCAAAATCAGGTAGATAGCCCACTGCAGCAAAACCGCATCCAGGGTGCATAGTAGTACCAATACACCAGCAACCAGGAACAGGCTAACTACAGTAAGCACCAGAGTCAAACGAAGTGGGACGAGATATGACTGATAGAGCTTTCGATCAGTCCACGTTTTAAATACCCCCCGTTCAGGATTCCAGAAATCCCAAACATAGATCGACGCTGTGGATGTAATAAACAAGGCTATTACAGCAAGGGCTCCAAATAGGATAGCCCCGCCGATATCCCCATTCAGTAGGGCAGCATGCGAAATTCCCAAAAAGATTAAGCCCAAAAGTGGGGCTGAACCTAAAGCAATTTCCTTTATAGTCTTCATGTACGTTCTCCTTTGAAATGCTGGTTAGAAAGCGGATAAGATATATGTCTTATAACATAAGAACTGTGGTAATACAAAGACATCACTAATAAACCTCTTGAAAATGTTACGTATGTAACCTATACTCGTAACATGAGCTCCCAAAAATACATCTCTACAACTGAATATGCAGAAGCACATAGTATCTCTAGAATGCACGTAAATAGACTTATAAAGGCGGGAAAGATAGAGGCTAAAAAGATTGGACGTAATTGGATGATACCCGAAAAAACAGCATCCAGGGGGTTAGAAAAGACAACTTCTTTGCAAAAATGGAACAAAACAATCAATGAAACACTTGATAAGAACCTTGAGATAGAAGAATCAAAGGATAGAGAATTCATATATGCAAAACTAAATGGATTGGGACTCCCCCATGAAAGATGTATGGCATTTCCACTTGATAGTTTTCCTACAAAGAATGTATTTGATAGTGCGGTGGATAGGCTTGGTACCCCCTACTGGATATCATGTGTACCAAATCCAAAGAAAAGACACCTGAATAGATTGTCTAAGTTGCAAATAATGGAAAAGAAACTGGGTTGGGATTTTATAAACTCAATAGATGAAAAGGAAGAGTATAAGATAATAGTTTCCCAATACCCCAAAGATATACTTTTCAAAGGTACCATACTATTATCAAAGACCGGGCATGGGGTAGCAGAGTTTATTACAGGAGATAGACACTATATTATGTCTAGAGGCTTTACTATGACAGATCCAATGCTATTTGATGGTGAAGAGATATTTAGATACTCAAATACAATCACAAAACCAAAGCAGAAAAGACTATTTAACATGTTAAAAGGACTTCATGGTCATCTTGAACTGCAATATGGAAAGATTGATGGTAACACAGGAATAACATTCTTTGATTTCACAGAAACAGAAGCATATGTAGAGATAGATGATATATGGCTGGATCTTGTTAACTACTTTAGTAAGAAGCATAAGAAAA
The DNA here is from genome assembly GCA_964617305.1 of uncultured Candidatus Saccharibacteria bacterium. Lineage (GTDB taxonomy): Bacteria > Patescibacteriota > WWE3 > UBA101185 > UBA10185 > CAZTXE01. Next base: position 7,533 of record CAZTXE010000033.1, read on the forward strand.
CAAAGAACACTGTACACGGAATGCCAGCAAGCCTGGGTAAGGCTAAGGGAAAGTGTGTGGTACTCCACCATGAAACCTTTGCCTTAAAGAATGATGTTAAAAAGGGAGACATTATAATTTCAGATACTACAACACCCGATATGACACCTCTTATGGGTAAGGCAGCAGCTATCGTTACAGATCTAGGTGGAGTTACAAGCCATGCTGCAATTGTTTGTAGAGAACTGGGTATCCCAGCAATAGTGGGAACAGAGAATGCTACAGCTACATTTAGAACAGGAGATATTGTAAGTGTTAACGCACACAAGGGTGAAATAAAGCTTGTTAAAAAGAAATAGTTTAGTTAGGACTTCTTTCTGCAAGTATCGACTGTCGTTTTGAT
>CAZTXE010000034.1:0-7800 GCA_964617305.1 uncultured Candidatus Saccharibacteria bacterium
ATACTGGTTATAAAGTTTATAGCAAATCAACAGGTACTCAGGGGAAGGTTGGTGAAAGTTATGAAGGTACAGATTTAACCCCAGCCATCCCATATTTAGCATTTCTCTATTCTATAAAGGGAGATACTCTAACTAAGTATCAGTTATTAGATGCTGGTTTGGATGGAACTATTTGGGCCCAATCCCCTGATTTGAAAGATGCTGTAGATATTGCAATTGATGGTAGTGTCTATGTTTTAAAGAAGGATAGTCTAATTAAGTTTTTATCTGGAGAGAAACAAACCTTTGAAATATCAGGATTAGATACCCCCTTATCAAATGCTGTCAGAGTTATAAAAACTGTTGATTTAGAAAACATTTATATTGCAGACAAAGGTAATAACAGAATCTTAGTATTAGATGAAGAGGGTGTTCTGCAGAAACAATATTTAGCTGATGGAGATAAATTCAGTGATATTAAAGACATAAGCATCTCCCAAGATGAGAAGACGCTTATGATTCTTTCGGAAAGCAAGGTTTTTTCAATTACCCTACCGTAATTCGTTTGGGCTTCAAAGTTAGTTTAATCAGGGGAGGTATGTATACGTGAAAGCACCTCATTTTTGGAACCTTCTTTATTTCTTCTACCCTGGTTATGGTTGCCCAGCCTTCTATTGTATCTCTTTGTCTTACAGCAGCTACAACGAGTGTAGTTCCACGCTTTCCCATAATTTCACTTTTGATGGTCGCTTCGTTGGTAGTTGCCATATGGTTATCCCCCACGCCGTGGTTTGCGTCTAGCCATTGCAGCATTGGGCTTGTGCTTTGTCTTTCATTTATTTTCCAAACTAGGGCTACTGGGTTATAGGACATTTTCTGCTCTCCTCGGTTTGAGTCTAAAAATATTTGAGTTTCTCTGTAATTTGCCTTATAACACAAATTCTCCGATAATGCATCTATGCTTCTTGCAAAAAATAAAAAAGCTTATTACAACTACGAAATAATTGATAAATTTTTGGCTGGAGTAGTTCTTAAGGGATATGAGGTGAAAGCCTGTCGTGAAAAGAAGATTAATCTGGAAGCGGCTTTTGTCAAAGTAACCCCTGAAGGTATCTTTTTAGTAAACATGGACATAGGGAGATACTCTAAGCAAAGCCAACCAGGAGAAGATAATAAGCGTATTAGAAAGCTTCTAGTAACAGGTGCGGAACAAGAAAAGATAGAAAGAGAGTTGAATCAGAAAGGTAAAACTGCAGTTCCACTAGCTGTTCTTCTAAAGAGCAATATGATTAAGGTTGAAATAGCTATAGTTAAGGGTAAGAAGGCTGCAGGTAAGAAACAAACTCTGAAAGAACGCCAAATTAAAAGAGATATGGAAAAGGAAGTAAAATCTCATTCTGTAGTATAATAGTCCCCGTATGAAGGACTTTATGAGCTTTATAAGAGAACAAGGTGTAGTAGGTTTAGCTGTAGGTTTTATATTAGGTGGTGCAGTATCAAAGGTAGTATCCTCACTTGTTGAAGATATTATTAACCCACTACTAAGTGTATTTCTTGGAGCTACAGGCTCATTAGGCGCAGCATCTTTGAAAATTGGAAATATCTATATTAGTTACGGACATTTCTTAACAGTGTTTATTGATTTTGTTGTTATAGCTCTTGTTGTTTACTACATTGTTAAAGTCTTGGGTATAGATAAGATCGATAAGAAGAAATAATACGTGGGGATGTCTAGGATTTGATTAAAAATTTCAAGGTATTGATGCAAGTCGAGGTGTTGGTTACTCGTTAAATATCAACAAACGTTAATTGCAAACGAAAATGCATACGTAGCACAGCCAGCAATGGCTGCTGCTCTAGTCTAATAGGCTAGGATCTTACAGTTTCCGCCTGGGGTTTCCAGTAAGGTCTTATACAACCAGGATGAGGTTAGTTAAAATTGATTCGATTAACTGCCGAGCACGTAAGTGCAAACTAAAGAATCTGTATGGAGTGTTGGTTCCTAGCTTAAGCTAAATTCCAACTAAACTTGTAGAGTTTCATATTTTGGTTTTTAAGACGAGGGTTCGATTCCCTCCATCTCCACCAAGGCTGCTGTTAAAGGAGAATCCCTTTATTCTCTAGGTGTTTTCTGAATCCTTCTAAGTCGTGTATATTGTTGTCTAGTACCGCTTCATAAATATCAACACTTCCTATTTCTTTTCTGTACAGAGGGTGATCATGCACTTCTTTTTTGATTTCTTTGATTATTTTTTTATTGGCATCGTCCAGTCTACTTTTTATGTTTTTAGTTTTTTCGAATGAGTTTGCTGAATCGGGAGTTAAATACCAAATATCTATTTTCCAACTTTCTTTTTCCTCGTCGATATACTCCCCTCCGATATAGAGTCCCTTTGGTTTTTTAGGATGAGTGACACTTCTATAATCTATTGGTGTAACTTTTCTGACTCCATCAAAATTGAAGAGAAAAGAGGCAATTTCCATGGACTTCTCTTTTGTTGGAGTTTCGGTGGCAATTATTTCAATGTCTATGTCCCTCCAAGTCATTAGGTCTAATTCCACACTTCCCACCAGATAGGCTTTACCATACTTATTGAGGAAATCTAATAACTCCCATTTTTCTAGTATTATTAGGGCATTTGATCTCAGTTCATTGCTCATATTCTGATTATACATTGGTTCTAGTTAATACATGTGACTATTGTTTTGCTATTTAGTCGCTTGCGACGGGTCTTAATTGTTGTTTCTATCTTGTTTTCTAAGTTTAGGAGCCATTCAAACAGTTGGTTCCAAATATTGGAGGACATGTCCACCAAAAGGGCAAAGAGTGATTGGGTAATCACTCCTTGTGTCGATCTTCTTTAGGCAAATTCCTTCGAGGTTCTTATTCTCTCAAAGACACCTATATACCACCTTCTCTCTTTCTGATGATTCTCTCCTAAACAAAGAGGTTTATCTCCTGCGGTTTGTGTGTGTGGCGTGTCCTCCTCGCATATGTGGCAGTATTTTGTTTCTACTGTTTGGTTATTGTTAGTCATGCCAGTTACTCCTTAATCCGCTAATTGTTAATCTACCAAGAGTCTATTCTACTTAGACTTTTTGTTATTTGGAAGTGATGCATATTGGACAATAATGTAAGTATGGAAAGGTTGTTTAATTTGGTATTTCCCCCTGAATGTATCTTTTGTGGTAGAGGTGGGTATTCTTTTTGTTTAAGTTGTTTGTTTAGCTGTAGTGTTATCACCCACCCCGTTTGCATTGTATGTAAAAAGAAAGCTATTGATGGGTTTACACACCCCTGGTGTTTGGGTGAAGGGGTACCAACCCATTTGTTTAGTTGCCTTATTCATGTGGGTAAGATTGTTGAATGCTTCAAAAGAAGTAAGTCTGGTTTTAAAGAATTTGCCTCTTTAAAGGATATGGCCAAATATGGGGCTATATATTCTTGGAAGACAGGTTTGTATTATCCCTATGATTTTATTATGGTCTCAATCCCTTTAACTAAAAAGAAGAAGAAGGAACGAGGATTTAATCAAGTTGATTTTGTTTGTGATCAATTGAAAAAAACATATGGTTTAAGAAAGCAAAATTCTATTTTAACTAGAGATGAGAATGGTTTTATTTCCAATCTGGAATTAGTAAAAGGTAAGTGTGTTTTATTAGTTGATGATTATATGGTGTCTGGTGATACTTTATTGGGTGCTTCTAAGGCTTTGTATGCTGCTGGAGCAAGTGAGGTTAAGTGTTTTACCTTAAGCATGGTGTTATAATCCTATTTGCCTACATTTTTGGAGGGTTGGCAGAGCGGTAATGCAGCGGCTTGCTAAGCCGTCGCCGGATAAAACCGGCGCGTGGGTTCGATTCCCACACCCTCCGCCATCTGCTATCATATATTTAATGCCAATTAAACTCACAGACATATCCAATTTTATGGGTGTAACCAATATAAAAGATGAGCCAGTTGCAGCTCCCGCACCATCCAATTCAGAACAAACTTATGTGAAAAAAGAAGTTCTTTTTGAGTGGGATACTGTTACACGAAGACGTGCAACACCTTTGGATGATGCTAAGGAAAACAGAACACTTATTGTTATTGGTGTTGTTATTGCTTCTATATTAGTTCTAACTCAAAACTTTTTACTTATTGCTGTTATTGCAAGTCTTATATTTCTTAGATATGTTTTATCCGCAACTCCCGGAGAAAGTGCTCACCACCGAATATTAAATATTGGTGCTGAGTACAATGGGAATTTATATACCTGGCCTGAATTAAAGCAGTTTTTCTTTGTACAAAATCCCAAAGATTCATTATTGTGTGTTGATACGGTTGATAGAATACCTGGTAGATTATTCTTTGTTCTAAATTCGGCCCAAGATCGAGAGAAGATAAGAAATTTACTTGAAGAATACATTCCATTTTTAGAAGAAGAACCTAAGATTTTTGCAGATAAACTTTATGAGTCTGCGGTTGGTAGGATTTCTCTAACTTCAAAAAGACAGTAATGAAACACCAAATTACAAAATATGTCTTTCTATTAGGAGGACTGGTTGGATTTGTGTCAACTCTAATTAAAGAAAGTAGATATATATTAGAGCTTGTTACTTATTCCTTGTATTCAGGTAACTTATCCTACTGGGTATTTGCTGGTATTTGGGCCCTTATCTTTGGAGGAATTATGGTTGGGAGTTATGCAATTTACCTAAGTGAGGGTAAATGGGGTTTGATAAGACTTGTCTTGTTGTTGGGGGTTTTTATTGGAGTGTTTTTCTTTCTTGCTTTTGGAAATGTGGGAATTAACATCTTTTAACCTTTTTATTGGTATAATCGTGAAAGTTTCATGCACCTGTAGCTCAGTGGATAGAGCACTACTTTGCGGAAGTAGGGGTCGGGGGTTCGAATCCCTCCAGGTGCGCCACCTATTCTGCTAAACTTAACATACTGTCCATGAATATATTTACTCAACTTAGTTTAATCATTGTTGCTGTTACTGTTATTACAGCTATCCTTAGGTTTTTTAAACAACCATCTATTATTGGATATATTCTGACCGGTTTGCTTGTGGCTCCATTCTTCTTATCCAATTCTATTACTACACATACATTGGAGGTGTTTTCTGAAATGGGTATTGCAATACTTCTCTTTATTGTTGGGTTACATCTGAGTCCTAAGGAACTTCATAAGTTTGGTGCATCTGCTTTCAAGATAGGTGCGGGACAAATTAGTTTGACCTTTGTTCTTACTTTTTTGCTATCTACTCTTTTAGGGTACGAATTAGTTCCTTCTATATATATTGCTACAGCACTGTCCTTTAGTAGCACAATTGTTGTGCTGAAGCTTTTATCGGACAAACAGGATCTTGAAAAATTGTACGGTAGACTTGTAATTGGCGTTTTGCTACTTCAAGATATTGTGGCCGCTATTGCACTTATATTATCTTCTGCTTTTTCAACCGGTGATATTAGTTTGTTAGGTATTCTTTCCCCTTTCGCTAAAGGTATTGCTCTTGCAGTTGTTATCTTCTATGTCAGTTTTAAATTACTTCCCAAATGTGCGAGTTTCTTTGCAAAGTCTCAGGAATTACTATTTTTGTTTTCCCTTGCTTGGGGATTTGGACTAGCCTCTTTATTTAATTATCTAGGGTTATCCATGGAGATAGGTGCCTTAATTGCTGGTGTGGCTCTTTCTGTATCTCCTTATGCTAATGAAATTAGTAGTAAACTTCATTCCTTAAGAGAATTCTTTGTGGTGATGTTCTTTATACTAATTGGAGCTCAAATTGATCTTAATCAATTGCTTCATATCTGGCCAACTCTATTAATCTTTCTCTTGTTTATCATTGTATTAAAGCCTTTTATTATCATGTTTCTTATGGGGGGTCTTAATTATAAGAAGAAAACTAGCTTCTTTGGAGCCACCTCTCTTGCACAGATTAGTGAGTTTTCTCTAATTTTAGGTCTGCTTGGTGTTAAAGTTGGTCATATAAGTCAAGATGTTCTTGCTTTGTTAACATTACTTGCCGTTTTTAGCATAGCTATATCTACCTATTTGATTGCACATGCCGAGGGTATCTATGCTCGTTTGGCTCCTATGTTGGGGATATTTGAAAAGAAGAAGTCAGTACAGGAAGTAGAATACCTGTTTGATTACAAAGTAGTGTTGTTCGGTTGTAATAGAGTTGGATATGACTTTGTTGATTTGTTTGAAGGTTTAAAACAGGAGTTTTTGTGTGTTGACTATGATCCAGATGTTATTGAGGAGTTACAAGTTGGAGGAATAAATTGTAAATATGGTGATTTAGAGGATGCCGAATTTGTTTCAGGTTTGAATTTGGACAGAGCAAAACTTGTTATCTCAACTGTTCCTGATTTTGAGGCAAACCTGGCATTACTAGCACATGTTAAAAAGACCCCTGAGGTAATAGTAATCTCAATTTCTTATAGCATAGACGCTGCATTAGAGTTGTATCAGCAAGGGGCTGATTATGTAATTGTTCCACATTTCATAGGTGGTAGGTTGGTTGCTGAGTTTATAGAAGAGACTGGTTTTAATGTGGATGTGTTTAATAAAGAGAAAAAGGAGCATGTAACGTATTTAAGAGAAAGAAAGAGTTTAGGGCATGCTCATCCAGGTAATTTAGCTAGATTTAATCTGAAATAACTCTAACAAAACGGTTTCCATTTTTTGATATACATTGCTCAGGGTAGGACTCCATTATTAAACTTCCCTTTGCTTTTGCACATGTTTCATAGTCATTTATTTCAAATCTAGGTCTTAGGAATAGTGTAGCTAGTACAACAATAATTGGTATGGTAACTAGTATCATGGTTATTATCTTCTTTGGGTGGTTTGTTTCCATATTTTAATAGTAACACAGGCCACTAGACTTATAGCATTTGACTGTTGACTTATAACCTTATATAATCCTCCAAACTAACAAATCATTAGCCCTTATTTCCAAGGAGATCAAAATGAGGAATAAACACATTGTTTTGAGCATGCTGTTCGTAATTTTTCTGTCGTCTTGCGTCCGGCCATCTAATTCCGTGCCGATTGATCCGAGCGAGTTGGTAGCTGCTCTGATGCCCCAATTTAATCCCGCTCTTTCACAGGAATCCGCCCCCCAGGGCCCATCTTCGCCGGAAGAGTACAAAGAATGGTTGTTGCCTGTGGAGTGGACGCCCGAAGCTTTGGCAGACCATATCTTGACCGGGGGTAATCAGATGACTATTTACCATATTAGTTCGCTTTCTGAGCGAGTTACCACCGTGATGCCAGGGGTAAATTTCACTCCTGATGCCCCTCCCGGAGTTTTTGGTTGTGGTAATGTTTCACGAACCTGGGAGTACACGTTTCCTGCTTCGGTGATAGAGTTTGTGGAATTTTTGAATCAAACACAAACGCGGCCCTTTGTTTTGTATGAGGTGGCACACGAGAATGGCGAGTTTCTTGCTTTTTTCTACCACTTTGAGCGCGTGGGCACGCCGGAATGTGGTTTTGATGAAACTACCTGGTGTGATAAGGAGACTCTCGAGGAGTTTTTAGAAGGCGCTATGGCCCGCTCTCCCTGAGAAATTCCAGTTTTATATTCTACACAGTATCTCCCCGAATTCATGTTTATGTTCGGGGAGATAATGCTTTAAATACCAAACTTTTCAATTACTGCGAATATGTATTCATCATCTAGTTTGAGTTTTTCCATTTCTTTTTGGGTTGGTCTCCATCTATATTTTTCTATATCAAGTGTTAGGTCTTTGTTTATTGTTATATTTTCTTTTTCAAGCATTGTCTTTTGAAGATTTGCGTTGTGTTCTATACACTTT
>CAZTXE010000035.1:0-7576 GCA_964617305.1 uncultured Candidatus Saccharibacteria bacterium
CATAGATTCAAACTGACTGCATACTTGTGTGGTCGTTGCCAGTATTTTGCGCAAGTTTTTAAAACGGCTATAATAAAATAATAGAACGAATGTGGGGAGTTGTCCTTTCCTGGAGCGTGGAAATAACTCGGGATAGTGGATTTCGTCAGTTGGAACGCTCAATCCCCACATCGGTCATCATAACATTGGAGCGGACTATGAGTAAAATTCAAATAGTTGAAAATATCTTAAGTCAGTGGAAGGCTGATTTAGAAAATTGGAACAAAGAAAAAAATCCTCACGGTTTTGAAAGAGTTGAAGGTGTGGTCATTGGCTTAGAATCAGCCCTTAGAATCTTCAAAGAGCCGTCCAATGATGTTAATGCACCGGGCCTTGAGGAACAACGGAAGGCTGACTGTGAATTAGACGAAGTGCATCCACCGGAACTTCGTGCTTTTGAATAACAGGCCGGTGATACCAGCATTAAAAGGACTAAATATGAATGATTCAAAAAAATTGCAAAGGCTTTTGCTTGCCGTTAAACCAATATGTTGGGCTTTTAGGCGTGGCAAACCTACTTTAAACAAAGACTTAAAAGCCTTGTCAGAAGTTCAGCAAAGTGTGGAGGCTGATCTGCCGTTTAATACAAAGTTGAACCCTAAACAGGCTGGGGTTTGTCACACCTGTAAAGATTGGGATGATTCTTATGGGAAAATGTGTCGGTACTGTGGCAGAATTTTACCGCCTGAAGGTTAACTTTAACATTCTTTTTACTGGAGGCATAAATGAAAGAAGTTATAATTCAACTTGTTATTCTTTTAGCTGGCTTTGTAGCCGGTTTTAACTGGAAAAAGAATAAAAAAATGCAGACGGACGTTTGTGCCACGGCTTGGAGTCTTTGCGATCTTACAAAAGATTACCCATGTAATAATAAATGCCCAGGTTACGAGCGACATTAACCAAACAACAATCAGAAGGAGAAAAAAATGTTTAATTTTTTAAACAACAAAAAAGTAGAGATTGAAAAAGAAATTATTTTATTGAATGCTAAAAGAGATTCAGTAAAACAATTGCTTGACCTGGAAAAAGAAATAAGGGGCTTGAAAGACACGATTGCAGCAGCTAAAACACAACATATTGAAGAAAATAAGCGGCTTAAACATGATCGGAAAATTGCAGATGAAGATATAAAGCATATGGTTAAAATGAAGGAAGAACGACTTGGTTTGGACCACAAGAAAAAGGCTCTTGACTGTGATCGTGAAAAAGACAAAGAGATTGCAAAAGTAAAAGATTCATATCGTGATAAAATGGAAAAACGGTTGCAAAATGAAGTTGATCAAACAAAGGCAATGTATTCTGAAATCCTTCAGCGTTTGCCAAATATCAATGTGAACATGAAAGGCAAAGTGTAATGGCGGTTTTACCACCGCCTGTTTTTTTAGGACTTGCGGCACAAATTGGTTCGCTTGGTGGAACACTAAACCTACCACTATCACAACAGATGCAACAAGGTTCATCGTTGGATGGGCTTCAATGTTTAGATAAAGAAAGGCAATTAATGATGGCAAGTGCTGAAAGGCGCCAGGTGATGGCAGAAGCAAGACATAGAGCCCTTGCAGAGCAATATAATTGTGCTATAAGTCCACTAAATATAGTAACTCCAAGTGACACAAATAGATTTTTAAAAGGAACTTTGGGGAAAAAAACCATACGTCAGGAACTTCAAGAAGAAACTGACGTATGGTTGACAGATGTTTTTTAATAATAATTATTTAAGGAGAAAAAAATGGAAGTAGGAAATGCAAAATTACATACAGAGACAGACAGGCAATCACAAATAGCAGAACAATCTTCAATTTTAGATGAAAGAATCAATAGTTTGGATTCAATACTTGAAGATTTAAATAGTAGACTTTCACCAGTCACAAGGCCTATTGAGCCTGCATGCCCATGTGAAAAAGCGATAGACACACCATTGGTTTTAATTGCAGACGATATGAGAAGGAGAGCCCGGCATATTGCCAGGCTCAAAGAGATTGTTATTGATATTATTCAAAGGCTTGAACTTTGATTTATAAGCCTTTCAATAAATAGAGATTTTGATATTCCAGACATAGCAGAAAGCCGGTTCAACTTTTCAACAGTCTGACCAGACATTCTAAAAGAAACCGGCTTTTTTTTATTCTTAAGGGCAGGCCTGCCAATTTTCTTACCGGGACCCGGAATACAACACATATTAAAACCAAAATAAATCCCTTGACTAAGCACAAAAATTAATTTACAGATGAATGTGTTTTGTCAGTGATAATATCTTTTATCGGGTTGGGCAAAAGATGGTTGGAACACTTTTTCATAGGTTTTTTACCTCCTTCATTAATGGGCTAAGTGCATTGGGTTGTCTGATGTTACAAGGCCCATTTTACTTTTAATAGGATTAAAATGGAAATCGGGATTAGGGATGGTATCTATATTGGGATTTATTTTATAATGATTGCAACAATATGGAATAATTTCAAGAATGATATTAAGAACAATCAAAAAGATGTAAAAAAACTTAGCGAATTATTTAAAAAAATTATGTTTACAGAGTCGGGGCAAATAAATTTTGTTAGTCATGTTCAATGCGATAACACAAAAAAAACGATGAGAGAAGAATTAAAGGAAGGTAGGACTACAACTCAAAAGGCGTTTGATGAAATAGATAAAATGTCTAAAAATATTTTACTGATATTATATCACTTAAAAATCAATAAGGACGATATTGAATTACCTAAATAAAAAATTCACACAATATATCATACCGGGTTCATTGCTTTTTGTTCTTCTTTTCAGGTTGCCCATGGCAAATTTTAGACTGAGCTATGAACTATCTGCAACATACTTGACGATCTTTCTTTTTTCATTATACCTTTTCCATAAAAAATATATTATTCCTGCATTATTTTTGCTGCTTTGTGCCTTTGCCAGCTATTACCCGGTCTGCACGTTAACCAGTATAAACAGCTTAAGGATTGTCACAATTGGCATATTGTTTTATTTTGTCATAACTGAGTTGAAGCCAAAGAAAAATTTAATTTTAAATGTTTTGTGCATTGTCGCTATTATCCATGTTATTTTTTTAATCTTGCAGCACTTTCAGATCTTTGATCCATACTGGTTTCTTGGTTTCAAATCCAATGGAAGTGTTACCGGTTTGACAGCTAACAGGAATGAAGCAAGCGCCTTAATCGCTCTTTGCGCCCCTGCATTTTATCGTGGTAAATTGTCTTATTTTTTACCATTTTTGGTTATGGGCATTTTAATATCTCAATCGTTTGGTGGTCTTTTGGCTGTTGGTTTAATGGTGGTTTATGTTTTTTATCAAAAGGGTTTTAAGTTTCAATCTATTTGCACATTATTGGCGGTTTTGGTGATGTTCGCTATTTATATTCATGCACCTGGAATTGAATTGAGGGTTAAAGTCTGGTTTGCTGCAATTAAGTTTTATTTTGACGAAAACTTAATCACCGGTTTTGGTTTGGGGCATTGGGAATATGTTTCCAGAAAGTATTTATCAGAAGTTTATGAGGGTGGATATTTCAGCCGGGCTCACAATACTTTTATTCATTCTTGGTTTGAACTTGGATTTGGTTTTTTGATTTTATTGTTTTTTTATGTTAAAAAATTATTTAAGGTTATCAAATATGACGTAATTTTCAAACTTGCAATAATAGGAATTTTTATATCATGTAGTTCAAATTCAGCATTCAGGATCAATTATTTAAACGGATTGATAATATTAATATGGCTTTCATTAATTGAAGCGAAACGGAGAAAAGAAAGATGTTAAAGAGAAAAGTTTTAATAACAATTGTTTGTTTAATTTTGGCCGTTGGTTCTGCTTATGCTATTATAAATCCACCAGATATCACGGCATTGAACGCTTCAACTTATGTTGCTGTTACGATACCTGAAACCAATGGACCATGCCGGGCAATAAGTTTTTATACTGATGATGGGGTTGCCTTTTCCATGGCCGTTGATTCAGCAGGAACCAGTGCCGCAACTATGCCTGCAAACACTTTTGTTTCAATGGATTGTGTAACGGACACTTCAGGCGTTATTTTTTATGTCAGGGCCGGGGCCGGGACTCCAAACCTAATTGTATTAATTGGCGAATCAAGATGAACATTGTCAAAAGAACATTTAACCCATTATTGGCAAAGATTTTCAGGTTTTCACAATCTGAAAACGCTTTGTTAAAATATTCCGGTAACTGGAAACCGGCAATAGGTGCTTTAACAATTTCAACAAGTGCCTGGACGGTTGAAGATGGAACTGTCACTTTATCCAGTGAAGCAAACTCTGCAGGTATTACTTCCGTTCATATTACCGGTTCTGTTGGTGAAAGCACAATCACGAATAAAGTTACTTTGAGCGATGGCCAGATTGATGAACGGATAATCAAGCTGAAAATTATTGATAACGATATCCCAAGCATTGACGATGATTATGGATTGGGCAGGCGTTGGTAATGGGAGCCAAAGAAAAACATAGGCAAAAAATGCTTTCTTATTGGGGTGATCCTGAAAAAGAGTTTATACCCAGGGGCAAAATGTGCAGCGATGTTTTAAAACTTTCAAGGTTCACTTTTTATCATCATTTCAGGCCTGCAGAAGTTTCAGAGATCGAGAATGAAGCCATTGAAATGAGAAAGGCAGCGAGTTCTTCACAACGGGCAGTTTTATATAAATCGCTTTATGATGCAGGTGTTGCAGGGGATGTTAAGGCCATAAAAGAATTTTTAGACAGGACAGAAGGCAAAGTTATTGATAGAAAAGAAATAACAGGAGAAGGGGGCAAAAGTATTGTTCCCATTTTAAATGTCACCATTACCGGAGATTAATTTAAACCTTCATGAAAAACAGTCAATTGCATATAACTCAAAAGCAACCGAAACTTTATATGGTGGTGCAGCAGGTGGCGGTAAATCGCATCTTATGCGAGCAGCAGCAATCATATGGTGCTCAATTATTGCAGGCCTGCAGGTTTATCTTTTCAGGAAGGTCACAAAAGACCTTGTTAAAAATCATATTGAAGGGCCGCAAGGCTTTAGGAAGCTTCTTGCTCCATGGGTTGCCTTTGGATTTGCAAAGATCGTTGATAAAGAAATCAGGTTTTGGAACGGGTCTAAAATATATCTTTGCCATTGTGAACATGAAAAAAATATGTATGATTTTGACGGAGCCGAAATTCATTTACTTCTCATTGATGAGCTCACGCATTTTACAGAAAAAGTTTATAGATTTTTGCGTGGTCGTGTTCGGGCTGTTGGGCTTCCTGAATTACCGGCAAACCTTAAAGGCCTTTTCCCAAGAATTATATGCGGCACAAACCCTGGTAATGTCGGTCATTTATGGGTTAAAAAGACTTTCATCGATAACTGCAATCCGTATGATATCAGAAAAATGGAAGATGAAGAAGGTGGTATGTTGCGACAGTTTATTCCTGCCCTTCTTGATGATAATCCGTCCATGCTTAAAGATGATCCTTTATATCGGGCAAAGCTTAAAGGGCTTGGAAGCAAGGCACTTGTCAAGGCCAAACTTGATGGTGATTGGAACGTGGTTGAGGGTGCGTATTTTGATAATTGGTCAGATAGAAACATTATCAAACCTTTTCTCATACCTAAAACCTGGACAAAATTCAGGGCGTTTGATTGGGGTTCAGCAAAACCTTTTTCTGTGGGTTGGTACGCTATTTCAAGCGGGTATCAAACATTTCACGGGATTTATTTGCCAAAAGGTGCAATGGTCAAATATCGGGAATGGTATGGATGCAAGAAAAATAAAAATGATGTGGGCTTAAAAATGACAGTTGAACAGGTGGCAATGGGCATAGTACAAAAATCGGGAAGTGAAAAATATGCCTATTCTGTTGCTGATCCTGCAATCTTTGCTGAAGATGGTGGTCCGTCAATGGCTTCCAGATTTTCAGACAAAGAAGTATATTTTAACCGGGCAGATAATAAACGGACTCCCAAAATTGGTGCAGTTGGTGGATGGGACCAGATGAGATCCAGACTAACCGGCATGGATAATGTCCCAATGCTTTTTTTCTTCAATAATTGTTTTGATTCAATAAGGACAATACCGGCTTTGCAACACGATCCAAATAACCCGGAAGATTTAGATACTAAGATGGAAGATCACGCAGCAGACGAATGCAGATATGGATGCATGTCAAACCCATGGGCAGCACCGGAACCTGAAGAAGATACGGACGTACCAAAAGACAGATATATGAATGATGATGAATTTGAAGATGAGGGCGTAAAAGAATGGCGAATAGTATAAAACAAACAAGTGATACTGAATTGAATTTGGTTTTAGGCTTTGCCAGTGAGTATCTGGAAGCAACTATTGATTCAAGGACATTGTCAGAAAAAGCCAGGGATTATTTTGACGGTTACCAATGGACGGAAGCCGAAAAAAGACAATTGAACGGCAGGCCTTGTATTACAAACAACCGTATTAAGCCTAAAATTCAATTCCTTAAAGGCATGGAAACGCAAAACCGGGCTGATCCAAAGGCGTTACCCAGGGAACCAAACGATGATAAATCAGGGGAAGTTTCCACGGATGCCTTAAGATATGTGGAAGAAAATAATGCAAGTGATCAGGAATTTTCAGACGGTTTCAGTGATTATCTTATTGAAGGCGTTGAAGGTCACGAGGTTATTGTCACACAGAAAAAAGACAAGCTTGAAGTCAAACACAATCAGTTGCCATGGGACCGGCTTTTTTATGATCCACATTCAAGAAAAAAAGATTTTTCAGATGCAAGATATAGGGGTACTTTGCAATGGATGGATGAAGAAGAGGCAAGGAACACACCAGAATTTGAAGATGCAGTTGAAGAATTTTTTACTTTCTCAGAAAATGAGATAATGGATTCAGACACTTTTGAAGATAAGCCTTTATTTTTCATTGATAAAGATCGAAAAAGAATGAGAGTTTTTTACTGTTATTTTCTCAAAAAGGGTGTTTGGCAATATTGCGTTTTTTCCGGTGGCGGTTTTGCAATCAGGCCCACAGTTTCACCTTATTTGAATGAAGATGATGAGCCAGAACCACAAATTGAACTTCAATCTGCTTTTGTGGACAGACACGGCAACCGGTATGGTGAAGCTGCAAGTTATCTTGACCTGCAGGATGAAGTAAATCATAGACACTCAAAGTTTTTGCATTTGTTATCTGTTAGGCAAACATGGGGTTCAAAAGGGGCTGTCCAGGATGTTGCGGCACACAAAAAAGAACTATCAAAGGCTGATGGCCATGTTGAATTTGGGATAGGTAAATGGGGTGAAAATTTCGGGATTCTACAAACAAACGATATGGCAACCGGCCAGGCGGTTTTATTGCAGGAAGCAAAGCAGGCAATTGATGCAGCAGGGGCAAACGCAGTCTTGCAGGGGCAGCTTCCAACCGGGTCATTATCAGGCAAGGCGGTTCAATCTTTGCAGCAGGGTGGAGTAGTTGAGCTTGGTTCTCTTTTTGATGGTCACCAGGCCTGCAGGTTAAGAGTTTACCGGATGATGTTCAACCGGATAGAT
>CAZTXE010000036.1:0-7498 GCA_964617305.1 uncultured Candidatus Saccharibacteria bacterium
AGTATGTGATCATGGATTCACAAGGGTCAGAAGACAGTTACATAAATTGCTCAACTCTAAAAGAATTTACTTTCAAGAGTCTTACCTATTGGGAAGTATTGGAATGCAATAATTCTGATTTATAGATCTATTGTTGGATCTGCTGTTTGGTTAGTACCCTTGTAAGAATCTGATGATGCCTTTAGTAGACCGATCTTTTTTAAGAATTCAACTAATTTTTTCATTATGTAAGTGTAACAAAACATATGGTGTAAATGTATAATTGAAAAGTATTTAATTTGGAGAAATTATGACTACAAAAAAAGATCAGATATTCACAACAGTAACTATATTATTTGCTTTGTTTTTCTTGCTATCAATGTTTTTTGTTGGTATTAGCTTTAAGACCTTGCTTGTACTAGTACTTTGGTTTGTTTATTTTAAGCTAAGAAAGGATCAGAAGTTATTTACTGCAGCATTTAGCACTAAGCATGTAATTATTGTATCTTTGTTAGTTCTTGTTTCCTATTCAATAACTCCTTTTGGTAAAAGATCAAATAAGGCTTCCAGAATTGTAGGTACTAAAATGTACAACATTGCTTCTGAAGATGGGAAGACAAAGGGACAGGTTGAAGCAGATATATACAATACAGGTAAGGTAGGTGCTTCTTACTTTATTATCATCAAGGATACTTACAAGACTAATCAGTATTGTAGACCAGAACAAGCTTGTACAGATGGTATTGAATACACATATGCTCTAGACCTTGTTCGTGAAAATATAGATGATGAAGGTTCACTATCTTCAATCTACTGTAACAAAGACCATATACCAGAGGATCCATTTAACTATTCTTGGGAGGTCTACAGTTATAGAAGTTGTAATGCTGACACTGCAAATGTAACAACAGATACCTTTTTAGCAGAGTTCACTCTTGGGTTTAACAGTATGAAGGACTTTATGGCTACAGACATACTAAATACTCATGAAGCAGGTGCTTATTGGTTTATTGAGAGTCAGGAAGTAGATGGTAATTCTACCTCCACTACATACGCTGTTGATCTATTAAAGGCAATACAAAATGAACCAATATTTGCAAGTTATAAACTTAATTTAGAGGAGGTAAACTAAATGGAAAATGTTATAAGCACAATCTTAAATAATAGAACGTACTTATTGATAATTGCTCTGTGGGATTTGGTTTGGAAGGGATTAGCTCTATGGAGAGCTGCGAAGAATGACTCAAAGCCATGGTTTGTTATCTTATTAATTGCTAATACAGTTGGAATATTACCTATTGCCTACCTTATCTGGGATAAAAGAAAACATAGAATAAGATAGTTTACTTTAGTTTTAGACAGTGGTAACCTGTGCATATCTTGCCCAGCATAAGTTAGGAGTGTACACATGGGACTTTTAATTTTTCTAGTAATACTACTTGTTTTTTCGATCTTTGTAGCAAGTAGATTCGTGGGGTCATCAACAAAATTTGTAGTTGAAAATACCATAATAGGATCCTTAGTTGGAGGTGGGGTTTTTTATGGGGTATTGTTAGTAATATTACTAGGTTTTATCTGCAACTCTCTTTTGGGAAGCAATTGAAAGTTGGTTTCTAATTTTTGGCATCCATAATGTTCTTTCATTTGGGTGCCAAATTTATGTTCCTTGGTGGGGAGGGTGGGAATCGAACCCACATAGCCGGTTTTTCAGACCGGTGCCGTGACCGCCTTGGCTACCGCCCCCTGTAATGGAGCGAGAGACGGGGCTCGAACCCGCGAACCTTCTGCTTGGCAAGCAGACGCTCTACCAACTGAGCTACTCTCGCATGTGTTTAGCTAAAAGATCTATCCACTCCATCATTTTAATATGTAACTCTACACTTGAAAAGTACAAGGAACACATTCCGTACCTAACCTTTTTATCAGTTTTACTACGCGATGGCAAGGTTTGGATCTTGATGAACTGCTTCCTAGGTAGTTTCAATGCCTTTGACCAATAGGTCAAAGTCTCAGTTGGACAGTGATCCTCATAGATAAACAGACCTGCTCTTAGTCTAAATGTAGGAATTTTAAGAACTCTTACATAAAAATGTTTTATTGTTTTGACCATTCTTGTATCCGAGTTAATAAGTGAAACTCTACCGTTGGCGGCTTTTTCGCCTTCCCCCCAATATAAACCCAAACCAAATATGAAGAGAGGGTTTTCTAGTAGTTTATTAAATTCGTCCTGAGCTTCTCTACGGTATGCATTATGTCTATTTATAGTAGCCAGTCTTTTCGAACTGTTAATCTGCAATATTCTGTTTCTATTTGCCGCTAGATGTTTCTCATTTAGTTGTTTTGTGATAACTTGAGACCAATCTAGTTTTGAAAACCATGTACTTAAAGTACTTTTTGGTATTCCAAGTTTAAGTTTAATTCTTGAGTAACTAGCTCCGGCTTTTCTCAATTTTAATGCTTGATTATATGTGGTTACGGAGTACATAATATGGTACAACATATGTTATTATAATATGCGTACTTGAGTAGCACAAGGACTAAAGTTGCAAATAGTAGGGCAACCTTAGGAAATTCAGAATTTTACCTACCAACTACCTCCTCCGCCTCCTCCACCCCCTCCTCCTGAAAATCCTCCAGAGAACCCACCGGAATGTCCTGTGGAGCTTCTTGTGGAGCTCATTGTAACAGCATTGCTCATAGATGTATTAAAACTTGAGATCATGTGGGCATATGAGAAGGCTCCTATGTTACTTGTTTCCATCCAATCAGGACTTTTAAGGTCAATATCCTTGAATCTATCAACCCAAACCTTCTCAATTCCAAGTGATATAGCGTATGGTAAGAGTTTCTCAAAAAACATTTGATTCTTTGCTTGAAATTCAAGTTGTTTGTCTTGGGAAGTAACAAAGTTTTTAAGTGAGTTTGCAACTGCTATAGCATGTGCCCCTGTATCACTCTTTTCTATGGCCTTAAGCAAAAGAAGTGAAACAATAAATAGGAATATATTGAATGTGAAGATACTTAACATCAAAAGTAATCCATACTTTATCTTTACCTTATGGGGATTATCCAAAAACAACTTATCTTCAACCAATTGATCATACATGGAGTTAAATACCTTGCTTATCTTACCTGCAAAACCAACTCTACTAGATATATCCTTAGTACTTACTACATCCTTTGATAGAAATATTGCATCTAGTAGCTTTTTCTCATAATCAAGCAATGTACTATTTGATTCCCAATCAAGTAACTTTGTGAATATAAACTCAGCCTTTTTAAGAAAACCTTGTTTCTGTGATTCAGTAATTTGTAAGAAGCCCTTTTGTGCTAATTGAATGATCGCTGCCGTAACGTCTCTTACATCTGCAGACTTATCTGTTATGGTTCCTACCTCTCCTGCGGTTAGTTCTCTACCTGAATCTGTCTTTGGTGGATCAAACCATGCGGCAACTACCCTTTTCTCATTTGGATGCTTCTTAATCTTTCTTATATTCTTTTTTAGTAAATAACCTGGTAAAACAAAATAAAAGGCAATGGATGCAATTGTGATAAGGATCCCTACTATCTTTTCTAATAGTGGATTACCTACTTGAACTGGTTCATTTACGCTAACAACACCTTTGGGAAAGCCAAAAACTACAGTTAAACCCTCACCTGCACCTAATCCTTTGGTTGTATATACATGTATTTTGTTGTTTTTAGTCTCACTTTTGCAATTAGTGGTAGTTCCACCATATGTTCCTGTATAACAAGCCACTGTGACGTCTTCTAAGCCTGTAGATATGCTAAATAACATATCTACTGAATCAATTGGAACAATCCAATCGTTTCCCGTTACATTCCAATAAAGCTCATCGTGATCACTAAAATATGTTAAGGCACCGTCTAAGACATAGTTAACTACGTATACCTGACTACCTTCAATTTTCTTATTAGGATCACCAATTTTTAGGTTTAATTCAGATTTAGTGGAGTTATCTTGATAATTCCAATCCTCTACTCCAGCTTGCTTTACTACCATTCGAAAGTCTCTGTCGTCTTGATTTGTTTTAACAAGTGGAATCTTTCTAAATATTCCGTGTCTAAGTGTTGGAAAGAAGTAATTAATGGATTCATTAACGATAACTGATCCGTCCTCAGATACTGATATTACTGAGCTAAATTCACTTATGCGTTCTGTAGTAGTATCTGCTGCGGCATATGCAATATTAGAACCAAAGGTATTAACAAGAAGTAATACTAGTATAAGTTGTAGCAGTCTTTTCATATATTAAATGGTGGGCGAGACAGGACTCGAACCTGCACAGGATTTCTCCCATAACGACCTCAACGTTACGCGTATACCAATTCCGCCACTCGCCCAAGCATATGATATTATATCAAAGCAAATCAACGAATCCTACACTAAAAGGGAGTAATAGAGATGGGTAAAATAAGAAAAAGTAGGGGGAAAACTAGGCTACCAAGAGTCCCGAAGGACAAACAATGCGCCCCGAGGACACACGTTATGAAATTAACCCTCTTGGATAGAGAAAACTTACCACACGACTCCCCCTCACGAGAATGGAAGTGCGAAAAGTGTGGCTTCACAACCAGTGTTTTAGAAAAGGTAACATCCTATAAAAACTAATAAACCATGCAGTAACCCGCATGGTTTTTTGGTGCCAGAGGGGGGATTCGAACCCCCACGCACAAAGTGCACTACCTTCTGAGGATAGCGAGTCTACCGGTTCCTCCACTCTGGCATATGCCGTTATTATACCTGTACTAATATGAATTGTGGTATTCTTATGGAATGGGCTATATAGCTATTGTTATAGGTGCTGTCCTCTCCGCCTTGAACTTTCCATTTCTAAAATCTGCCTTAGCTACATTTACCCCTTACTCTTTAATGACTGTTAGGTTTATTATGGCTACGTTTATCTTTTTACCTATATATCTGTTGTTTTTCAAAGAAAAGATCTTAAAAAGGTCTATTAAAGAGGTGATGTTACTCTCTTTGTTCCTATTTGGGGGTTTAGCTTTGATTGTGTGCGGTCTAGATTGCACCACAGTAACAAGCACTCATGCAATTACTACATTAGTACCAATACTTACAACAATAGGATCTGTAATACTTTTAAAGGAAGCTGTAAAGAAAAGACAATATCTAGGTTTTGTTGTGGGTTTTCTAGGGTTAGGTGTACTAACTCTCAATCCTTTATTCTCAAATGGTGTTCAAATTGGTTCCTTAAAGGGTAATTTACTTGTAGGATTATCTACACTTTGTACAACAGCATATATTCTGTATTCAAAGAAAGTTACAAGACTTATTTCACCTCATACAACTTTAATGGGCACACTTATTTGTTGTACTGTCCTCTTTACTTTAACAAGTTTGATAGAGGTTGCACTGGGACATCACTTATTACTGCAACCATTAACTATTAGTAATGTCTGGCAACTACTTTATCTATCAATCTTTGGTACAGTAATAGGTTTTTTCACTTACCAATATGGAATAAAGACCGCGTCTTCCTTCTTTGCAGGTCTGAGTATCTACATACAATTTCCTGTAGTTATTCTGTTGGGAGTGTTTTATTACAATGAGACACTCACTAATTTATTTATATTGGGAGTAATTATGTCTGTTGTGGGTGCTTTCTTAGCAGTTAATTACAAGAAAACTTAAAAATACACCCCACATATGCTATTGTCCAACTACTATGACTAATAAACTAATAAAAGGTGCTAAAACAGCTATAAATAAGTGTCTGGAAGTTACTTCTGCGGATAGAGTTCTAATTATTACAGATGAGGATACCAAAGAGGTTGGTGAAGCCTTAAGGGCAGAGGCAGAAAAGAATACAAAGAATGTTTTATATCTAATAATTGAGGATTTCATTAAAAGACCTGCAACTAAGTTACCTAATGCCTTAGTTAGCCAAATAAAGGAGTTCAAACCTACAGTCACAATTTATGCTGCTCAAGGGCAACAGGGTGAGCTTCCTGTATTTAGAGTTCCTCTAATTGGTCTTTGTACAAAGGAATTAAATTGTAGACACGCTCATATGATTTCAATTACTAAAGAGCTTATGGAAGATGGTTTAAACAAAGACTATGATCTTGTTTACAAGGTTTCAAATAATTTAGCAAACCTTTTAAAAGAAACAAACAAAATTCACGTAACAGATAAACATGGTACTGACATTACATTTGATCTAGATGTGAAAGATAGAAAATGGTCAGTATTTAGTGGGCCCATTACTGCAGGTGAAATGAGAAATCTTCCTGGTGGGGAAGTATTTACATGCCCTATTAGTGCAAACGGAACATTTGTAAGTTGGGTGTTAGGAGATTTTCTTTCTGGAAAATATGGTGAACTAACTACCCCACTGACTGTTATCATAAAGGATGGTTATGTTACTGAAACAGCATGCGAAAACAGTGATATTAAAAAAGACTTTGATGATTACATACAAACACATAAGTATGGGAATAGAATTGGAGAACTGGGAATTGGTACTCTTGTAGGTCTGCAGAAGTTTGTTGGAAACTTACTTCAAGATGAGAAATTTCCAGGAGTACATATAGCCTTTGGAGGTTCATATCCACACGAAACGGGTGCAGATTGGGATTGTGATTCACATATAGATATTATTGCTAAAGATGTATCAATCTCACTTACTACAGAAAACAAAGAACTAGAGGTAATGAAAAAAGGTGTGTATCAAAACTTTATACTTGATTAAGAGACGCAAAGTATCTCTCTAATTCCTGTAGCATGTTCTCTGGACTCGTATAGCTAATAATATTGTCTGTAACTACGCTGATAGATCTTCCTACTTTATTGTCTACTTTGTGTATAGCAACAATTGGAACACCGTGAGTATGTGCCCATCCCATCTCGATTCCCAGTCCAGTAGACGGTAAGGATACTTCAGCAATCATTAGATCACATTCTTTTATGTATTTCTGTGAATTAAATGGTTTCTCACTATCCTCATGAGGAAGAGTAATATTGTGTTTTTCACTTAAAGAACTAGTTTTTAGTGGAGCATACAATTCTTCCTTGTAGTTATAATCACTGGAATGGCCTACATATATGTTCATATGAAAATTATATCATTGGTGGTGAGGGCGGAGGGATTCGAACCCCCGACACGTTGGTTAAGAGCCAACTGCTCTACCCCTGAGCTACGCCCCCATAAACAACAAACAGTTTATCACATTTGAATTGATGATAGTATTATCTCATGTCTGATATGACTGAGGAAAGTGGCATTACAATTGAAAAAACAGAAAGTGCGAAGGTTGATGCTAACAATGTAATGGAATCTATTAAAGGTTTGAATTCGGAGGAAAAAGAGATTGCACAAGAAGTTCTTGTTAGCTTTTTTTTAAAGGATGGGCCGGAGAGTGTCAAAAAAGAAATAAAAAAGCAAAATGCAATAAGGAAAAGAAAGAGATTGGTTCCATTAACTGAGAACGATAAGAAAGCTCGACTTCGAGGGTCCTTTTTTGAACAAAGTGCTAA
>CAZTXE010000037.1:0-7371 GCA_964617305.1 uncultured Candidatus Saccharibacteria bacterium
CTTTGTGCCCTTCAATTTAGTTGGACCTGTAATTTGGGCTACAGTAGCTGGTTCACCAAGATTTTCAAAATCGTAAGTATCTTCACTTATTGTAGTTTTCAAACCCACATCAGAGGCTTTTACAACCGCAATCTTGGCACCCATTCTATTTAGGTCTTGTGTATAACCAAATCTATCCCAATAAACAGTATCCTGTACCTTACCTACACCGTTTGCTTGAGTTAGAAGTAACGTTATAAGTGGTTGCCAATCAGTCATAAAACCAGGATAGGGAGCTGTAACTATGTCGATTGATTCAAAGAGCTCACCTGAACGCCAAACACGCATTTCATCATTGTCTATTTCAAACTTAATGCCCATCTTTGTTAATACATTTACAAAGGCAAGTAAGTTCTTTCTGTCTACACCCTTAATAGTTATATTCCCGTTTGTAATAAGAGCAGCAACAACAAATGTTACAACCTCATTTCTATCATGCATCACCTTATAAGTTCCTCCTGAAAAGGTGTTTCTACCCTTAACTTTAATCTTTCTAGCTTCCACACGCTTAACATCTGCTCCTATCTTATTTACAAAGGTGATTAAATCATCAATTTCAGGTTCCTCTGCCGCATTGAGAATTGTAGTTTCTCCAGCTACAAACATTGAAAATAGTATGGCGTTATCAGTACCCATGTGAGTGCTTACCTTAAAGTTAATTGTTGCGGGATTAAGTTCCTTTGCATCAAGATAAAAGAATTTATCATCATTTGTAACCTTAAATCCAAGGGCTTCCCAAGTATCCACCCACCTATTCATAGGACGAAGGCCAATTTTACAACCTCCTGGGATTGGTATTGAAACTTTTCCAAATTTAAAAGCTAATGCTGCTGCATACAAGGTAGCGGTACGATACTTAGATCCTAAATCAAAAGGGATTTCAAATTTATCAATTGAGGTACCATTAACTAATAATTTATTTGGGCCTAACCATTCAACCCTACCCCCTAGAGCTCTTATAATTTCAAGATCACATTCTACATTCCCCATGCGGGGAACATTTTCAAAAATTACATCATTATTAGCAAAAAGAGCTGCCGCAATTAATTTGAGAGCAGAATTCTTTGCACCCGAGACTTTAATTGATCCTTGAAGGGAATTACCCCCTTCTACTATTAGATTAGACATAGGTTAACTTAAAAGTACAATTGCAAGGGAGTTTGCAACAAAAACTATTCCAAGAAATATTGTAAGGCCAAACACAAGCTTTTCTATACCACGACGTGTTCTATAATAGCCACCCACATTACCCAAAGCACTGGATAAACCCATACCCTTTGATTGGAACAAAACCAATAACATAAGGAGAGTAGCGACTACTAATTGAATTATTTTCGAAATTTTAAATATATCCATATTTTAGTTTTAGCGCTTATCACAAAGCCATTCCAAAAAGTGGAAAACCATGCTTATAACAAGTGCTGAATAAACTGTGGCCCACATAACTGTAAGCTCTTTCGATGGTAACACATATCCAAAAATTCTCAACTTGGCGAGTTCGGTTGAAACTATTTCAAAATCTGAAACAAACATAGTAAGAACATATAGAATCACAAGGGTTAAGACAAAATTCAGAACTAAAAAGGAAACACCGTGTGCAGGTAATCCCAAAACCTTAAATATTGGTAGGATAAACATATTCAAAAGAGCTATACCAAGCATAATAAGAAGCATTGTTTGCTGCGAGTTTCCTCCAAATGAAAAACCACCTATCAATTCTTGTGCCACAAAGACAGTCGCATATGAAAATATTAGAGAACGAAGTACCCAACGCATGGATGAATTATACACAAAACACAGAGAGCGCTTATCAGAGGATAGGCGCTCTTGAGGTAACAAGGACATAAGGAAACATCACTTGGCTTGATAATCCCTTATAGAACCAGTGAAAACCTCCTTGGGTGAAATGCCTTTCTCCCTTAAAAACTCTTCAATTGAGGGCAAATACATGTTGTTTATCGAAATACCAGGACCTTCCCCCCAAAGGGCATAAGTCCTCAAATTTCCTGCTACGTAACTCGCTACAGAAAGATAATCCGCTGACGAACTAAAAATTATTAGTTTCATGGCAATCTTCTCCTAGGGGATATGTATGCATAATACGAATTGTTTATGCCTTGGTCAACTTCTTGCGTCGTAGTTTCATGTGATATGTTTTTGCAAATCTATGTGCTTCATCTCTTAGTCTTTGGAGAAGTTTTAGTCCTTCACTCCCCTTTGAAAGTCTTAATTCCTTATATTCTTCTTTGTCTCTGTAAATAACCAGTTCTTCTTTTTTGGCAAGTCCAATTACTGGTATATCAAGGTTGTATGCATCAATAACATCATATGCCGCAGATACTTGCCCTTTACCTCCATCAATCACAATAAGATTGGGTACTCCCCAGGTTGATTCTTTCTTATTTACCTCCCTATAGAAACGCCGGGCTAAAACCTCTCTCATCATTTCATAATCGTCGGGGGTATCTTTAAATTTTATTTTGAATCTTCTATACGCCTTTGTTGCCAAGTGCCCTTCCTCAGCTACAACCATGGAACCTGTTGCTTGCTTTCCTGAAGTGTTTGAGATGTCATAACATTCAATGCGATGAGGAGTGTCTTTAAGAACAGGGATATTTAACACAAGCTCATCTAAAGCTTGAGTTAAAATATCCTCTATTAGATAAGGGTTATCTATATACTCCTGCGGGCCTTTAAATCTTTTTGAAACGTATTCCATGCGTTCAATTAAATCTCTTTTTTTAGCAGCTTCCTCATAACGTTGCTCCCTAGATAGTTTCTTCATATCTCTTTCAATTGAAGAAATTACAGAAGGTCGTTTACCCGTCAAAAGATCTCTTATCTTTTTAATGTCCTTTTTGTAATCGGTTATTGTTATATCACTTGTACAAGGAGCTGAACATAAACCTAGGTGACCATAAAAGCAGGGTTTATCTAATTTGTGATATCTGTGAAACTTAGTTTTAGCGCAATCCCTATACGGAAACATCTTTCTTATTGACCTTACAACGTATTTTGCAATGGTTGCATTTGGATAGGGACCATAGGCATAATCAGAATCCAGTAATTCTGTTTCACGTGATAACAAAACACGAGGTAGCTTTACCTTCTTGCTGTTAAGGTCTACTTCCTCATTTCTAATAACAATATATAAGGAAGACTTATCATCCTTTAATTGAATATTATATTTTGGTTTGTGAAGTTTAATAAGTTCCGCTTCAAGGATGATTGCTTCAAGCTCTGATGCAACCTCAATTGTATCTAAATTGGCAATTTGCCTAACAAGAGCTGCTGTCTTTGAACCCTCAAGCATATTAACCGCAAAGTATGACCTAACACGATCTCTTAGTCTGTTTGCCTTACCGACATACAAGATCTTACCTTTATCATTCTTAAAAAGGTATACACCAGGTCTTTTTGGTAAATCTAATATTTTCTTTTTTAATTCTGAGTTATTCACAAGTGTATTTTACTTCATGCAGGTTGTGATATCAGTAAGTATGTGCACTGTACTTACTGATATCAATTTTGAAAGGGGCTAGCAATCAGCAGGAACAAACAACAGGATAAACGCTGTCATTAGCAAAGGAAAGAACTTGTACGCGTGCCTTATTACTTTTCCAAGCTAAGCGGTAGTAATTACTATTAACTAACTGAGCATCAGTCTCTAGGGTACCTGCCTCGACATCCCATACACCTTCGCCCAACGAATCTCCAGATTCGTCGTGTGATATTTCAACTTCCATGGTCTCTTTCCTCCTTGAACAATGGATCAGCTTTGAATAGTGCTCAGCAGTATAATACACAACACATAATATTTCTAATCACGCTATACTTACTGATAATGAAAATATTACAAATATTTCTTATTACTACCTTAATTGTTCTGCTTTCACCAATAACATATGCTTCCGAACAGTTTGCCACCTCATATGATGTTACATATGATATTGATCAAACGGGAGAAACAAGTATCACTCAAAAGATTAGTATCACAAATTTACAAAATGATGTGATTGCAACAAGTTATACCCTATCAATAAACAATATGGATATTTATGATATTACCGGTAATGATGCTGAGGGAAAACTTGAAATTAGTAATCAATCACATGGAGCAACTACAACACTAAATACAAAATTTAATGAACAAATAATAGGTGAAGGAAGAACACTAGATTGGGAATTAAAGTATAAATCAAAAGATATTGCTACAAAGGTTGGAGAGGTTTGGAATATACACATACCAAAGATTGATACACCAGATTCTGTAGAAAAGTATGATGTAGCTTTAGCCATTCCAGAGAATTTTGGCCCTAAGGTTTACATATCACCACAGCCTGTTTTGGAAGAAACAGAACTTGGAACAACAAAGCTTATCTATAATAAGGAAATACTGCAAGGGAAGGGGATTTCAGCCTCCTTTGGAGAAAACCAAATACTTAACTTCCAACTATCCTATAAATTAAAAAATGATTCTATACTAAGCTCCATTCAAGAAATTGCACTCCCCCCAGATATTCAAGGTGTGCAACAAGTCTATTACCTAAACATTGAACCCAAGCCTATGGAACTTTATGAAGATGATGACGGAAACACACTTGCAAGGTATAAGGTATCACCCAAGACCGAATTAAATATCGAATTAAGTGGCACAGCAAAGATATCGGGACGACAAATAAAACCTGAATTTGGTGGAAATATGGAGAAGTTACCAAAAAACATTGTAAAGACATATACAAAAGAAGAACCATACTGGGAGGTGAGATCAGACGAGATTGGGCTTATTGCAGAAGAACTGGTGGATTCCGATTTAACGACGTCTCAGAATGCTAAAAAGGTTTATGACTATATAACGACTAATCTTGACTACAACTTTGAAATAACACAGAAAACAACTATTGAACGTCAGGGAGCACTTAAGGCACTAACCAATCTAGAACCTTGGGCTTGTATGGAATTTACCGACTTATTTATTGCAATAACACGAAGCATGGGAATTCCTTCCCGTGAATTAAATGGGTATGCTTTCACACAAGAAAGCAATCTCACTCCCCTATCAATAAGTCTTAGGGGAGGAGATTTACTTCATTCATGGGCAGAATTTTATGATCCTAATTTTGGATGGGTCCAAGTAGATCCCACCTGGGGTAACACATCAAAATCGGACTATTTCACAAAGCTTGATACAAGCCACTTTGTGTTTGTTATTAAGGGACTTAACTCTGAATACCCATTTCCAGCAGGAACCTACAAAATTGATGGTAATGAAAAACAGGTGGAGGTAGCTGTTGCACAAGAAATCGCACAAGATGCCTTTACTCCAAAGATACAGGTATATAAAAGAGGGCTTCTGGATAAATATGTGATTTACAACAACGGGGGTACCAAACTCTATAACGTTAATGGCACTGGAAGAGACTTGTTACCTTTTGATCACATGAAAGTATCTATTGATAATGATGCAAATATAATATCTTACAAAGATTTTAATAACACTGACAACACACTAGAGTTCTCAATAACTGAAGGGAAAATACCAAACAAACATAAGGCTCCTATTCTGCCAAGTGCTCTTGCAGCGCTTGTGCTGTGTAGCTTGATTTATCTTTTCGCAATTCATCCAGAGATCCCTCAAAAACTACTTGACCACCTGCGTCGCCTCCTTCAGGCCCCAAGTCAATAACCCAATCGCTATTTGATATAACATCCATGTTGTGTTCTATCACAAGTACCGTATTCCCCTTTGCGGTAAGACGTCTAATAATGGCAATAAGTCTTTCAAGGTCAGCAAAATGAAGTCCTGTGGTAGGTTCGTCTAAAATGTAAAAGGTTCTTCCCCTTGTCATCTTGGCTAACTCACTTGCAAGCTTAACTCTCTGTGCCTCACCCCCTGATAGGGTTGGAGCAGGTTGACCCAACTTTATATAACCTAAGCCAACATCCTTTAAGGTTTGTAGCCTTCGTCTAATACTTGGAATGTTTTCAAAAAACCTTGCACCATCCTCCACCGTCATATCCAAAACATCACTGATACTTTTACCCTTGTACAAAACCTCAAGAGTTTCTCTATTGTATCTCTTACCACCACAAACCTCACAGTTAACATAGACATCGGGCATAAACTGCATTTCAATCTTAAGCTGTCCTTCTCCCCTACAAGCTTCACATCTACCACCCTTTACATTGAAGCTAAACCTGCCGGGAGTATATCCCCTGATACGGGCTTCTTCTGTTCTCACAAAGATCTTTCTAATCTCATCAAAGGTCTTTGTATAAGTAGCAGGATTTGAACGCGGTGTTCTACCAATTGGAGATTGATCAATAGAAATTATCTTATCTATGTATTCAACACCTTCTAAGGATTTAAATTCTTGTGGACGTTCATCAATCTTTAATCCAAAGTCCTGTCTTAAAGCTGTGTATAAGGTATCCATTATAAGAGAGGATTTGCCTGAACCAGAAACCCCTGTAACACATACAAACTTACCAAGAGGTATGTTTACATTAATATCCTTTAGGTTTCTTCCCTTAGCACCTTTTAGCTTTAAAAATTCATCTCCCTTATAAGCACCATTTTCTACAATTTCTGTTTCTTCCAGTCTTTTTCTTAAACCGGTTCCAACCTTCCACTCCCCCGATAGGTATTTGCCTGTCATGGAATTTTCATCCTTCATTAACTCCTGGGGGTTTCCAAGAGCTACAATCTCACCACCATGAACACCAGCTCCTGGACCAAAGTCAAAGATGTGGTCACTTTCAAGCATAGTTAAAGTGTCGTGTTCTACAACAACAACCGTGTTACCTAAATCTCTTAAGTGCTTAAGTGTTGTGATTAGTCTTCCTTGGTCTCTTTGGTGTAATCCAATTGATGGTTCATCAAGTACATACAACACACCGGATAAACCAGTCCCTATTTGACTTGCAAGTCTTATGCGCTGTGCTTCTCCACCGGATAGATCTCCTGATGCCCGGCTTAAGGTTAGATAGGTAAGGCCGACATTAACAAGGAATCGTAGTCTATACATAATTTCTTTGACTATTACCTCAGCAATCTTTCTTTCACGTTCTGAAAGTCCTTTCTCTAAAGAATTGACCCACTCAAACAAGTCATCTATTGCCATTTCAGTTACCTCAAAAATACTTAAACTATCAATAACTACTGAAAGGGAAGAATCACTTAAACGAGCACCTTTACACTTGGGACAAGGCTCTTTCACCATGAACTTTTCAATCTCTCTTCTAATATAATCTGACTTGGTTTCTTTATGCCTACGTAAAAGATTTGGTAAAAGTCCTTCGAAACGGGCGTGATAAGTATGTCTATTGCCA
>CAZTXE010000038.1:0-7189 GCA_964617305.1 uncultured Candidatus Saccharibacteria bacterium
TCTTATAGAGTCCGGTTATAACAAAAAAGTTGTATATAGCTGTAACATGAGACTTAATGCCTTAAACCAAGAATATTATGATCTTTTGGGTAAGGCTAATTTCAGATTCATGCTTTATGGTATGGAATCAGGTAATCAGGAGACATTAGATAAGCTTGATAAGGGTCTTAAGGTAGAAGAAATTGAAGAAGGTGTACATATGGCCAAAAAGGCAGGTCTTGAGCCTCATCTTACAATAATGCTTGGTTATCCATGGGAAACGGAAGAAATGGCTATGAATACTATTAATCTCTCAAAAGAACTTTTCAAAAAAGGTTATGTAGACACCATGCAAGCAACCATAACAATACCTTACCCTGGAACCCCTCTATACAAGGAATGTATTGAAAAGGATTGGTTAACCGTAGACCCTTTTGATTATGAGGCCTTTGATATGCGTGGCCCCGTGATGAAGATACCATTTAGTGAAGAGAAACTTTTTGAGATGACACAAGAACTTTATTCATCTTTCTTTTCACCTCAGTTTCTTATAAGAAAAGTACTTTCAATCAGAGGTTGGCAAGATATAAAGTTTTATTTTAATGCTGCAATGCGGGTGTTTGGGCATCTACTTGATTTTGATAAGGAACAAACAAAGGTTAACTTCTGGCACCCTAAGTTCTGGGTAGCTGCTATTAAGAGTTTGTTTAAGTGATAAAGATATAAAACCACCAAGAAGGGTATCCGAGTGGTTTTATAGATTGGCACGGTGATTGGCCGTTTATTTGACAGACCAGTGTATTTTTTCCTCCCCCTGAAGAGTAATTCCGATGCTTTTTTCGGGGCCACCTTGTCCAGCAACCAGTGTATAGCGGTTGTTCCCTTCAATAGGTGTGGGAACAGGAATCATTATTCCCTCTCGGCTCATGTACCCGTCGCCCCACATAATACTCATGTGGAGATAGTACTGCTCTCCCATTTCTTCTGCAATCAATGTGGGGTTTTTGGCTGTTATCGTGCCATATCCCACCTCATTGATTTCCTCCACGATAGCATTGCATGTGTCTGCCATGTCTATTTCCTTTCGCAATCGCAATTGCCTAATCTGATGCTGGGAATAATATATAAATAGGGTCACCGTGTCAAACTATAAGATGTTAATTTTGAGATTTTATTTGTATAATTGATGGTATCAATGAATGAATTACCAAATGTTTCTATAGTTATTGCTACCCTTAACGCCGGAGGTGTTATTGTTCCCTGTTTTGAGGCCATTAAGATGCAAGACTATCCCCAGGAGAATATTGAAATAATACTTGGTGACGGTGGTTCTACTGATAATACATTGGAGTTAGCTGAAAAGTATGGTGCTCTTGTTGTTCATAACCCCTTAAAAACTGCGGAGTCTGGAAAAGCTGTTGCAGTAAGAGCTGCAAGTGGTGATTATATTGCTATTGTTGACTCAGATAACATCATGCCTGATGAAAATTGGCTGAAACAGATGATTCTTCCTCTTGAGAAACATAAAGAAGCTGTAGGAAGTGAACCTTGGGAATATACTTGGCGAAAAGAAGATAGCTATATTACTCGCTATTGTGCCCTTATTGGTATGAATGATCCCTTTGTACATTTTATGGGTAATTATGATCGGATGAATCTTTTAACAGGCAAGTGGACTGAAGTAGAACACACAGCCCGCGATATGGGAGATTATATTGTTGCAACATTTGATCGTAGGGGACTCCCAACAATTGGTGCTAATGGTGCAGTTTTTAGAACACCTTTTTTGATGGAGAATCTTGTTGGAGATTATCTTTTTGATATAGATATTCTTGCAAAAAACATCAAAGAAAAAGGTTCCGTCACATTTATTAAAACAAAAAACGGTATTATACATACCTATTGTGAAGCAGATATGGGCAAGTTTGCAAAAAAGCAAAAAAGACGAGTAAAGGACTTTTTATATCATAAATTTGAGGCAAAGGATCGTGAATTTGAATGGGAAACAAAAGATCCTACAAAAGATTCTGCTACTTCTGGTGTCGTAAGTCTATTCACACAGAGTTTATCAAAAAATTCCGGTATGCTTAGATTTTTGTTTAGTTGTATTACTGTAGTACCCCTTGTTGCTGCTTCTATTAGAGGTTATAGAAAAAAGAAAGATTGGGCATGGTTTTTCCATCCAATAGCTTGTGAAATAACACTTTGGCAATATGGTAAAGAAACTATTATTGGTCTATTTAAGAAGGAGGAGATAAGTAGAGATGGATGGAAGCAATAAACTAACTTGCAGGCGAGTTGTAGTTGCAACTCATGTCTATACCACAGGGCCCGCTCAGGATTTACGTGATTATTTAATAAAGGAAAAGGTAGAGGATCTACTTTACATAGGGCATCCTCTTTTTTATTCTCCTAAGTTAGAAGGTTCTGGCTATTCACGTTATAAAAAGGGTAATTCTGTCTCAAATAGTTTCGGAAGTATAAAAAAATCCCCTGATTTTTTGGCTTACACTAAGGCCATTTTTTTAAACATTTGGTATGTCTTAGTAAATAAGGGAAAGTGGGATCTGTATGTTGGAAGCAATAACTTAAACACACTTAGTGGTGTTTTACTAAAATGGGTGGGTTTAGTTGATAAGGTTGTTTACTATGTTATTGATTACAACCCTAAGCGCTTCAAGAACAAACTTTTAAATCACATCTACCATAAGATTGATCATATTTGTGTTACTCACAGTGATGTCACCTGGAATTTATCTCCTCGAATGCTTGAGGGACGTAAAAAGTATTTCAATTTTACTGGTGGCAATCAAATAACTGTTCCTATTGGTGTTTGGTTGGATCGTATTTCAGAAAATGCTAGAAATGAAACTTTAAACCATACCTTAGTATTTATGGGACATGTACTAAAGAAACAAGGTATACAGTATGTCTTGGAGGCAATTCCACATATTACAAAAGAAATCCCAGATTTCAAATTCGTTGTATTAGGTGGTGGCGATTATATAGATGAGCTTAAGATATTAGCTCAGAAAAATAACATATCTGAATATGTAGAATTCAAAGGTTATATAGAAGAACACAGTGATTTGGAGATTCATCTTTCTAAATGTTCTTTGGCTATAGCCTTGTATGAAAAACATGATGAAAAGGGGGATTTAACCTTCACTTATTTTGCAGACCCAGCCAAATTAAAGGTATATATGGCTTGTGGCTTACCTGTTATTACTACAGATGTTCCTCACAACGCCTCAAAACTGGAAAAAAGAAATATAGGTAGGGTGATAACAAATGATCCTTTGGTAATATCTGAAGCCGTAGTAGATTTATTTGGCGATGATGCCAAGTTACGTGAAATGAAGAGTAATGCCTTGCAGTTTGCTAAGGAATTTAACTGGGATGTTATCTTTGGTAATGTACTTAATGTATGATTTCTTCAAGTATCAAAGATCGTATATAAGCTATGAGCATTAAGAAGATAAAGGAATTTATTATATTTCTAAAAAGTACGCATGCTGTGCAGCGATTGCTGGGTAAAGCATATAGCTATGTAGTCCGTTGGTTTTACTTGCTTGGTTTTATGCGACAAAGAGATAGCAAACGTGAAGAGGCATTTATACCTAGTTCAACACCTATAGATATTGTTATTCCCGTTGTGGAAAAAGATCTAGAGACACTTCCTTATTGTTTAGCGGGTGTTAAAAAGAATATAAAACATCCCATTGGCCATATAAATCTAATCTCACCCCCATCAGAAAAGATTAAAGAATTTTGCAAAGAGAATGGTTATAGATTCTTTGATGAAAACGAAGCCCTTCCTATTACAAAGAAAGATATTCCATATGTTTGTAATGGTAAAGATAGGTCCGGTTGGTTACTTCAGACAATGCTTAAATGGGCTGAGCATGTCAGTTCAAACGAGTATTACTTAGTAGTTGACTCTGACACCGTATATATTAGACCTCAGGTATTCTTACATGGGGATAAACCTGTGTTAATTGCATCTGAAAGATACTTTCCACCTTATTATCTTATAATTGAGAAATTACTGGGTATAAAGAAGGAGAGGTTTTTGTCTTTCACTGCTCACCAAATGTTTTATTCCAAATCTAAACTAAAAGAATTGAAGGAGGATATGTATAAGCACACAGGTCTTAAGTGGCATGAAGCCATCTACAAGCTTTCTGACAAGTCTCAAGGAAGCTGTTATTCAGGTTATGAGGCATATGGAACTTGGCTACACAATAAGTACAAGGATGAGATTGTCGTTCAGTATTGGTACAATTCATCTCAACGTAGGAAAGACTTGTCTAGAATAGATGAGCTGGCCGAGGAGTATTCTAATAAGTTTAGATCCCTCTCCTTTCACGAGTATTTGAATTAACACACCATGGGTAAGATAGATCAACAGGGGTATCATACCCCCCAAATTGAAAGTAGATGGGCCGAAGGTGTGGATTTTATTATAAGCAAAATAAAGGAAAGACCTGAAGCACAACTAAAGATTTTAGATGTGGGGTGTGGTGATGGGGGATTTTTTAGGTACTTTTTAAGTCGTGCCAAACATGAAGGGTTAGATACAAAGATCTTTGAACTGCATGGAGTTGACATGAAAGGTTCTTATAAAGGTAGTGTTGAAAGTTTAGGAGTTACTTTTCATGAACTGGATTTCTCAGAAATTGATGGTAGACTTCCAAATGCTTCCTTTGATTTTATTATCTCTGCTGAAGTAATTGAGCATGTTTTAGATACAGATTCTCATGTCCTAATGTTAAAAAAGATGGTAACCAATGATGGTTACATTTATTTAACTACACCAAACATGTCCTCTTGGCACTCACGCTTGTTTCTCTTGTTTGGGTTTCAACCTATGGCAACTGAAGTCTCACTTCAAAACTCCACCTTTGGTAAGCTACTTTTCGGAAAAAGGGTTAAGGATACATATACACTTCATCATATTAGAGTTTTTACCTTAAGAGCCTTAGTTGATTTTGTTGAGTTTCATGGTTTTACTGTGGTAAAGAAATTTGGAGGGGGTTATAGATTTTATGACAATATCTTATTTAGAGGTCCCTTTGTAGGTTTAGGTCCTATTTGCAAGTTGATTTTGAAGAAAAATTAAATCTTTTTACCAATAAGTCTTATGTGATGTGCGAAGTATCTAAGAGGAGTTATCAGAAGTAAGCCATCCAGATGTCTAAGAATTGGGAATAATTTATTTGTTATCTTTGTGGGATAGGCAGGTACCAGTTCGATTATGGATTTATCTGCGATATCAAATTTGTATTTCTTAAATAAAGTAATAATTTCCTTCATCGTATAAAGTTTATCGTGTGCTGCAACACCCAGTAGCCTAGATATAAATTCTGTGTAGGATAGTGTTCTTGGTAATCTGGAGATACATAAAACCCCACCTGGTTTCAGTACCCTGCGTAGTTCCTTCATCACATTATCCATTAGATTTTCTGGTACATGTTCTAGTACGGCATAAGCAACAATTGCATCAAAGTGATTATCTTCAAATGGAATTTGATCATCATAATGTTGTAAGTTGAGATCGTTGTTTCTTTGTTCTAGTTTTCTCCATAGTTTTAGCTGATCTTCTGTCATTTCCTTGTTGTAGTCACTCTTTTCGTATTCTTTATAGCTGTCAATATCAAGGGCACTGACTTTGTATCCCATTTGGCTTAGTAGAGCTGCAATATTGCCGCTGCCTGTTCCAAAATCTAATACAGTGTCTCCCTCTATTTCCTTTGCGAACCAGTTTAGGTCGTCAACTGTAACTTTTGCATTAACCTTGGATTCAACAAGTTTCCCTATCCCTGTGAGCCATACTCTATTTTCTTGTGTTTCTTCTTGAATACTATTAACAATATTTTGGAAATCTTTTTCAAAGGTATCAAATCCTTTCAGATCAAGCTTTACTATACTCATTTCTGTATTTTACTCTATAATGTTCTACAATGGTAGGTAACAAGGCTATGCTACAAAATTTGAATGTTTTTTATGTACAAAATACTTAAACTATTACAAAAACTATTTTATAACCTTGTCTATACATATTCTCGTCTGTTTCTTGTATCCATGGGTGCTAAGGTAGGGAAGAATCTTAGGCTTTATTTTGTTCCTACTGTTGAGTTTCCAGGTAATTTAGAGTTTGGAGACAATGTTTGGATTAGTAGAAATTCGGCACTTTATGCCGCAAATGGTATAAAGTTTGGTAATGATATTGTTGTAGCAAAAGATGTTAGTTTCATTTCATCAAATCACGCTTTTTCTGATAAACACAAAAAAATTAATGATCAGGGAATTGATTTCTCTGGAGATCCTATTGTGATTGGGGATGACGTCTGGATAGGGGATAGCGCCATAATTCTTAGAGCGGTCAGTGTTGGTAAGGGTGCTGTAATTGGAGCGGGTTCCGTAGTAACAAAGGATGTACCGCCATATACTGTGGTGGCTGGAAATCCAGCAAGAGTTATAAAGGAAAGAAATTAGCATGAAAAGGAAGAAGAGAATTGTAGCAACAACCCAATGTTTGTCCTGTGGAAGCTGGGTTTGTATCGCCCGCATATTAAATAGTCTTGCAGATAGAGGGTATGAGGTCACAGTTGTAAGTCTTGGTGAAAAACCCACAGATCCAGGACGATTCAAATATATTTCAATCCCATTTTTACGCTATGACCGTTTCGGAAACATAA
This sequence comes from uncultured Candidatus Saccharibacteria bacterium, assembly GCA_964617305.1. Lineage (GTDB taxonomy): Bacteria > Patescibacteriota > WWE3 > UBA101185 > UBA10185 > CAZTXE01. The sequence goes on from CAZTXE010000038.1 coordinate 6,681, forward strand.
CTTGTTACCACCCACTGTTAAGTCTTTTATGGATCTTTCCATTATTTGTAGTTGGTATGTTAGTTAGTCTGATCCAACGTCCTGTAGGTTTAGTAGTTAATGGTGTAACAACTGGATTTAGTATGGCACCCTTTGCAAGATTACTTGGTATAAAAACCCTTGTTATGGACCACACAACCCTAAAGTCTACTGGAGGCCGAATGCTTGCTATATTAAAGAAGCTTGGTACCTATGTTGATTATGTTGTTGCAAACTCCACAGGTAGTTATCATGATATTAGTGCTGTGGTAGATTCCAGCAAGGTCATTGTTAATGATCATTATGCCGATTCTATGTTTTTTGAGGATTTCAAAAAAGATGTTTCTCGAAAAGGTCCTCTTGTTATTTCCTATGTGGGTCGTATCGATTGGGATAAACTTTGTTTCCCTTTTCTTGATGCAATAGAGGTATTTGGCAACAGGAAGGATGTTTCCTTTAGACTGGCAGGTACGGGTAGCGATATAGGTAAG
>CAZTXE010000039.1:0-7096 GCA_964617305.1 uncultured Candidatus Saccharibacteria bacterium
ACTGCCTGGCGGCAAACATAACTAACTTGTTAAAACTTAATACATCCTCTTATCAATACGTCTGATTTCATTTTTATCCGTGTCTATTAAGACACTTCTGAATTCTGTCCTTCCCTCTATTCCCCATTCAAATCTCTGTTTTCGGGAAAAGGCCATTCTATCTATTATTATTTCCTTCTTTACTCCAAGCACAGTATCTATATTGCCAGTCATACCTATATCACTTACAAAGAGTGTTCCATTAGGAAGGACTCTCTCATCACATGTAGGTACATGGGTGTGTGTTCCAACAACAGCATTAACTCTACCATCAAGGTAGTAGGCTAAAGCAAGTTTTTCACTTGTGGCTTCTGCATGGATATCAACAAGTTTTATATCAACATCAGAGTCTCTATATGTTCTTAATATCTCATCAACTGTTTGAAATGGAATATTTAAAGTTTCATTTATGAACGTTTGTCCCATCAGATTAATGATAAGAATCTTTTTACCATCAATTTCAATCACATCACTACCCTTACCAGGCATTGATTCGGGGTAATTTGCAGGACGAATAATTGGGAGTTCATCAATTTCATTTTCAAAACCTTTATGCCAAAAAAGATGATCCCCACCTGTAAAGAAATTTACACCAGCGTCTTGCATCTCTCTTAGAGTTTCTGTTGTTGCACCTCTACCATGAGCAAGATTTTCAGCATTAGCAATTACCAAATCTATCTTTTCTTTTTTTATAATTCCGGGAAGATTTTCTCTAACTGTATTTCTTCCTGGACGCGCAACAATGTCTCCTATGAAAAGTATTCTCATTTGTTTAATACCTCCACTTGAAAGTTATCAATTAGGACTTTATTAAATAATGTTACGGGTTCCTTTGTGGATTTTAAAAAGATGAAACCTAGAATTACTAATACAGATACACCAACAGTTACAAGACAACCCTTAAAAATAGAGCTTAGTATCTTGGTCAGTGTTACGTAAACTATGATTATAAATATTGCAGCTAGAATATAGTACATATCAAAACCTTAGCTATTCATTGTTATCACGGCATTTAGGTTTTTGCAAGTACTTTTCTGCCTTTTACTTGGCGGTTTCTGAAAATCTGGTTTCACGAATCACAGTTACCTTAACAACTCCAGGGTATGACTGTTCCAGCTCAATCTTACGTGCTATTTCACGGGCCAAGAGTGCTGTAGAATCATCATCTACGGCCTCAGGACGCACAAAGGCTCTTATTTCACGACCAGCAGATATGGCATGAACCTTATCTACACCATCAAAGCTATAAGCTGCCTCTTCAAGATCAGTTAATCTCTTAACATAAGATTCATAGTCTTCTGATCTTGCACTTGGTCTTGCACCACTAACGTGGTCTGCCACATGTGTTATGACTGCTTCAACAGAAGTAAATGGTTTGTCTTCATGGTGTTGATCAACACATTCAATAACCTTGTGTTTGACCTTATGCTTTTTCAAAAAGGCTACTCCAAGTCCAACGTGAGAACCATCACCTTCCAAAACCTTACCAATGTCATGTAGTAAACAACCAAGTTTAACTACCTCAATATTTGCACCGATTTCAGCGGCAATTGCCATACCAATCTTTGCAACTTCTAAGGTATGCTCAATCATATTTTGACCATATGAGTATCTATACTTAAATCTTCCTAAGGCTTGTACTACATCTCTTGGTAAGTTATAAACACCAAGCCTATGGCAAAGGTTATCACCTTCCTTAAACACAACCTTGTCAATTTCTGCTTGAGTTTTTGTAACAATTTCTTCAATCTTTGCAGGTTGTATTCTTCCATCTGCTAGTAATTTTTCTAAAGCCACCTTTGCTACTTCACGTCTAACAGGATCGAAAGAAGACACAATTACTTCTCCTGGAGATTCATCAAGTTCCAATTCAACACCAGTTAGTTCTTCAAATTTTTTGATGTTTCTACCTTCTTTACCAATTATTCTTCCCTTCATATCTTCTTCAGGCAATTTAACCTTTGAAGATGAGTGTTCAACAACATAATCTGTTGCACCCTGTTTCATTGCATATACTAATATTTCACGAGCCTTTTCATCAGCTTCTCTTTTAATTTCATCCTCAACGTTTCTTAACATCTTGCCTTTGTCAGAAACAAGTTCATTCTCAAATGAATCCAATAATTCTTTTCGGGCCTGTTTTTTACTAAGACCAGCAATTCTTTGAAGTTTATCTTGCTGTTCAGAAACTAATCCATCTAAATCTTGTCTTTTCTTATTTACTTGTTCCTTTGAAGCAGCTATAGATTTTCTGTCTACATCAAATTGTTGTTTTTGGGTGTTTAATTGAGCCTTTTCTACTGTGAGCTTTTGTGTTTCTTCAACAACCTTGTTCTTTGTGGCAGTAACTTCCTTTTGGGCTTGTTGGGTAATATCCAAAGCTTTGTTCTTTGCATCAAGTACAATTTCTTTGGCCTTGGCCTGAGCTTCAATTACAGCAGTCTGGCGGGCTAATTCCTTTGATGTAACTACAGGAGCAGACTCCTCCATAGTTGCCTTTACGGGAACTTCTTTGTTACTCTCGACAGGTTCATTTTTCTTTTTGTTCTTTGTGAGTGAAGAATATGCTGCTATAGAACCAGCAGTCGCAACAACAGCCACAAGTATTGGTATTAAATTATCCATTTTTTTCCTCCAAATTCTAATTAATTATTTTTTTCAAGAAAAATTAGCCGAATAAATACGGCACTATAAAGATTATAAATGACTTACTAACGTATATTACGTTTGTTAAGCAGTATTTCGTTTATGTAATAGTAAGTTATGTTCATTGTTCAATAATAATCGACTAATTTAACTAAGTGATATTGTATTAGACTTTGAATTTACTGTCAACCACGGCCTTAATGACATCTGAGGTATACCCTTTTCCAGCAAGAAACTTCCACAATTTCTGTTTATCTTTATAATCACTAAGATCCATTTTTCTTATTTTCTTACTTGCTACAATATCAGCACCCTTTCTTTCAATATCTGTAGTGTAAGACACAAGATATTTATCAATAATCGACTGGGTTACACCTTTTTTGAACAAGAATTCCTTTATTTTTTGTAAACCAAGGGGTGTTCTTACAGTTTTCTGCCCTTCTACATATACTTTTACAAAGTCTTCATCATTAATTAAACCTACACGCTCAACTTTTTCTAAAATAGTAATCTTAAACTTTTCCTTTAATACAGGGGTTAATGCGGCCTCATATAAATACTTATCTAGGCGCTGCTCAATTTCCCACCGTGTTCTCATACGATAAGATATAAAGTTTAAGACCTTGTTAAATATCTTATCTATATTTTCAGCTTCTACAATTTCATCAATTTTATCAGGGGATAATTCCTGTCCTTTAGATAAACCAAACTCAGTTAATACCTCAAGGGAGACAGGGAACAAATACTCACCATCAACAAATACATTAAATCGCTCTTTGTTCTTCTTTTGCAAAGTGATACTTGTTATTTGTGGCATACAGTCATTCTACAACAACCATTCTAAGCCTATAGCTTGACTGGGGTGAGTAAGCTGTTAAAATAACGAAGTTATATTAAACAGCATGCTTGAAAAACGATAAGGAGAACAAGACGATGTCTGACCCAACAAAAATATTCAGAAGTGCCGTAAAAGCAATCCTCCAACTTATGTACACTGACGACCTTGGAAGAGAAGATACCAAAGCTCAAAGATGGCATGGCATCAACATCTCAGATGTGGGAATTAGATTCTGGGTGACGGAAAACAAAGTTGAAAGTGGAAGCTCCACCCTAAAGTTAGTTATAGAACCAACTGAAAAATTTTCAGCACTTGCCGAAGAAAATGTTCGTAAAACAGTGGAGGTTGTGATAGCTGCCTTCAAAAACGCAACAAAGGGAACTGCTAAAAAACAGGCTATCTATTGCAAAGGCAAAGTAGGTGACGAAAACGCCATCTATGCGCGCCTGGTAGAACTTTATGGAAATCTTTAAATAAAGCTATAAAGCTACCCGGCACTAACTCTAAAAATAGTTTAATCTACAGCCAAAAGCTTCGGAAGAAAATCCCCCGAAGTTTTTGTGTTTTATCTGCCTTTATTTTTCTGGGGTAGAGGAAGCATCCTCATCACCACCAACTTGTATTGGAAGATCATGCTTTTCTTTTACAAGCTTTTTGATCTTTGTTTCAATTTCCTTTGCAAGCTTTTCATTCTTTTTGAGTGTTTCACGACTTACATCCTTACCCTGGCCAAGTTTTTCACCTTCATAGTCATACCAAGCACCACTTCTATTTACTACACCCAGTTCTACACCCACATCAATAAGGCTGCCTTCACGACTTATACCTTCATTGAAAAGAATATCAAACTCAGCAATTCTAAATGGAGGTGCTACTTTGTTTTTCACAACCTTTACTCTTACTCTATTTCCTCTAGCTTCATCTGTTCCATCTTTTAATGTTTGAATCCTTCTGATATCCATTCTTACCGAGGAATAAAACTTAAGTGCTCTTCCACCTGGGGTTACTTCTGGACTACCAAACATAACACCGATCTTCATTCTTAATTGGTTTGTAAATATGACTACACACTTGGATCTGTTTACTGCTCCGGCAATCCTTCTTAGAGCTTGGCTCATAAGTCTTGCTTGTAAAGCAATGTGGCTATCTCCAATATCACCTTCAATTTCTGCTCTTGGAACAAGTGCTGCTACTGAGTCTATTGCAATAACATCTACTGCATTAGATCTAATAAGAGTTTCTGCAATCTCCAAAGCCTGTTCCCCTGTATCTGGTTGGGAAACAAGAAGCTTCTCTACATCAACACCTGTTTTTCCAGCATAAATCGCATCAAAGGCATGTTCAGCATCAATAAGTGCTGCAGTACCTCCAAGTTTTTGAGCCTCTGCAATAATGTGTTGAACAAGCGTTGTCTTACCACTTGATTCAGGACCATATATTTCAACTATTCTTCCTCGTGGAACTCCTCCAATACCAAGTGCAATATCTAATGCAATGGTACCGGTGGGTACAGAATCAATAACTTGAGACTTCATTTCTCCAAGTCTCATTATTGAGCCATCACCAAAGTTTTTTTGAATTTGATCTAAAGCGGAATTAAGGGCTACATCCTTATCTGATTGTTCTTTGTTTTTTCGAGCCATAAAAGGGACCTTTCGGGTATAATTGTGTACTTCTATAGGCATAATAATGAAGACACGGGATTAATTCAATAACAAGATTTCTAATCTAATTAGAGTTTTGGATTGGAATTGTATTTTCGGGTTCAGCAGCAAGGCCAGAATGGGTGCCGTCTCCTAGTTCATCAGCAGGCTTTTGAGTTTTAACAAAGAACTTATCGACTTCTTCAACAACTTGTTTCGGTAAATGTTTGGCCTTTAGTAAATACCCGTTAGCACCTATCTTATAGGCCTCTTGAATAATGTTCTCTTCACCCAAGTTTGTTAATAAATATACTGGGGTTTCCTTTGCTAAAGGAATCTCCTCACGTAGTCTTTTTAACACTTCAAGACCTGTAAGTTTTGGCAACATGATATCCAATAAAATTAGATCAAAGGATTCTTTTGAAGCAACTTCAACAGCCTTCTCACCATCTTCGGCTACAAAGAGATTGTAACCTGCCTTTGTAAGAACTGTTTTATATAGATCTAAAACAAATGCATCATCTTCAACTAATAATATCTTTTTATCCATTTTGAGTTGGTCTTTCTGAGATGGGTAAACTAAAACTGAAGGTACTACCTTCCCCCTCAGCACTTTTAACCCATATATCTCCTTTATGTAGTTTAACTATTTCCTTTGATATAAACAAGCCAAGCCCTGTTCCCTTCTTACCTTCCTTAAGTACTGTGGAGACCCTATAAAACTTTTTAAACAGGTGAGGAATTGAAGCTTGAGGTATACCTATACCAGTGTCTTTAATGTGAGTTACTATCTGACCACTAGTATTTTCAATAAACACTGTGATCCTACCACCCTCAGGTGTATATCTTATGGCATTATCTAGTAAGTTTGCCATCACCTCTGCAATCATAATGTTGTCAACAACTACCTTGGGCAAACGCTCTTTGGTTTCAGTAAAGGTGAGTGTGATCTCAGCTCCCTCTGCATTACTTTGAAACTGTTCTACTGAAGATTTTACAATGGGTAACCAGCTTTGCTCTGTTCTATCAAGAACAAGAGCACCCCGTTCAATCCTTGATATGTTTAGTAGGTTTTCAATTAAAACATATAACCTGTCTGCACTAAGAACTGTTTTTTCAATATATCCTTGGTTGGTTTCATCCAAAGACTTCTTAATACCATCATTTAAAAAGGATAAGTATCCACGCATTGCAGTTAGAGGGGTTCGTAATTCATGTGCTGCCATAGAAACAAAGTCTAGTTTCATGGTATCAAGTTCCACTTCAGAAGTTACATCCTTTAAAGTCACAACACACCCTACATCTACATCTTTCTTATCTTGAATGGTTGTACTTATCATTTTTACAAACTTCTTACTGCCATTTCGGGCAACTAAGGCTAGTTTGTTATTTGTATAGGCAACTCTATCTAAGGAAACACCTGCCATAGCACAATAGGATTTGGCATCAAGAGGTTGGGAGTCATCTTCAAAAAGACGTATAACCTCAGTTACGGAACGAAGATTAACTTCATCAACACCATAACCAGTAAGGTCCTCCATAGCTTTGTTAAAGGTAATTATCTTCCCTTCCTTGTTTAGAGCAAATACACCATCACTAGTGTTATATAAAACTGCTTCCAATACATCCAATTCAGGTGAAATACGCTCATTAGATGAACCGGTAACTGTAACCGACTCCTTCTGGTCAAGCTCCAAAAGACATTGCTTTAACTTAGTTTCAATTTCTTCTTTTGAAGCACCTTCAATTTTATGAATTTCAAATACCCCTTTTGGTAGATCCTTAACACCTTCAATAAATGCATCAACCACACCAAACCTATCTTTTACCTGAATCCCAATCTTTTCCAAAGCTTCCTTAGCAGGCCCCTTACCTACCTCAGCAACATTTAAATCATAGAGGGTATTTATTAGTGAAATTTTATCTTTAT
>CAZTXE010000040.1:0-6990 GCA_964617305.1 uncultured Candidatus Saccharibacteria bacterium
CAGTTGAAACAAAACTAATTTCCTTTAGTTTTCCAAATTGATTAAGAGCAGCAATGGTATCACCACCTCCCACGATGGTGTTAGCTGAGGAAGACAATACAGCATCAAGTATAGACCTTGTACCTCCCTCATATCTTTCATCCTCAAACATACCCAGAGGACCCGACCAAACTATTGTTTTTGCATTTTGAATAATTTCTGAATACCCTTCTACTGTTTTTTCTCCAATATCCTTATCATCCACATAATCAACCGGTAAATATAGATTTTCAGGTTTAGTACCTTGCCAATCCAAACCAATCTTTCCTCCTACAAGTACGGCATCAGCAATTTCCAAAAACTTATCAACCACAGGTCTTTTTGTTTCCATCTTTGCACCACCTATTATTACGGCAAATGGATGTTTAGGGGCATTCAAAACACCCTCTAGGGCTTCAATTTCTTTTTTGAGGTGTAATCCCATATAGGAGGGCAATAACAAAGGAACTCCAACCATTGAAGCATGTTCACGATGGGAATTAGAGAAAGCTTCATTTACATAAATATCAGCTTTAGAAGCCAATTCTTTGGCAAAATCTTGGTCGTTTTGTCTCTCTCTAGGATCAAAACGAAGGTTTTCTAATAGCTCATACTTACCTTCACCTAGATGCTTATCAAAATAAGGGGCTAGATGCTTGGAGCTAAGTTCTTCTTTATATTCTCCCCCAGGTCTACCTAGATGACCCATGATAATTGGGAAACCCCCGCTTTCCACAATAAATTCAAGGGTTGGTAAAACATGGTCTAATCTAAAGGTATCTTCAATTGTAGAATTTGATAGAGGAACATCAAGATCGGCCCTAACCAAAACCTTCATCTGAGGGGAAAAGTCTGCTTCTCTAATTGATTTCATAACTTAATTATTCTATCACGAGGGCCATATCAACAAGTCTATTAGCATAACCCCATTCGTTATCGTACCAAACAAGGAGCTTTAATAAATCGCCATCAACCACACGTGTGAAATTCAGATCAACAATTGCAGAAAACGGATTTTTAATAAAGTCACTGGATACAACAGGTTCTGAAGTCACATCCAAAACACCTTTATAAAAAGGTTTGTCTTTGGCTTTAGTTAAAACAGCATTTACCGCATCAACTGTGGTCTTCTTTTCTACAAGAAAGGTTAGATCAGATAAAGATCCTGTTGGAACAGGTACTCTTATAGCAATACCATCAAATAAACCTTTGAGTTCTGGTATCACCTTGGCAGTTGCCTTTGCAGCACCCGTTGTTGTTGGAATAATATTAGCCGCAGCCGCTCTACCTCGCCTTAAATCTTTGTGGGGACTATCCACTAAATTTTGTGTTGAAGTATACGCGTGAATCGTAGTCATGACTGACTTTAATATTTTAAATTCAGAGTGAATTATAGAGGCAACTGGAGAAATACAATTTGTTGTACAAGAAGCATTAGACACAATATCTTGACCTAAATAATTTTCATGGTTCACTCCCATTAAAAAAGCTTGAACATCGTCGTTATCGCCCTTTGTAGGTGCCGACACAACAACCTTTTTAGCACCTGCATCTATGTGGGCCTTGGAGGCATTATCTTTTACAAAGGCGCCAGTACACTCTAAAACAACATCAATATCCATATCCCCCACGGCAATTTAGCAGGATCTTTTTCAGATAAAACAGGGATTTTATTTTTCCCAACAACAAGACCCTTATCATCAAAGGAAACTTCCTTATCATATTGACCATATACAGTATCGTGTTTTAAGAGATAGGAAAGATTTTCTATGGAGGCTAAGTCATTTATAACAACAACTTCACAGTCATCACGATCGGAAATAATTTTAAAAGCAGCACGACCTATTCGGCCGAAACCATTTATTGCAATACGGGCAGACATATTATTATTCTAACACCTAATGTAATTATCCTAAATGAGAATTTAACCACTCAACAAGAGTTTCTTTAGGCATAGCACCCATCTTACGGTCTACTTCTTCGCCGTCCTTTAGAACTACAAATGTGGGGATACTCATTACACCAAATTTTTGAGCCATTTCAGTTTCTGCTTCAACATCAACCTTTTTAAACTCAACCTTACCCTCGTATTCCTTCTCAATTTCATCAAAGATAGGCTTCATTATTTTGCAGGGTCCACACCAGTCTGCATAAAAATCTATTAGTTCTAACACGTAAAACCTTTCAAAAATTAGTACTGTCTTTGAACTAATTTATGATAACATAACTAAGTTTAATTATGAGATATGGACGTATAACAATTAACTTAGTACTTCTTATTGTGATAGTGGCATTTGCATTTCTTGCATTTTGGAAATATGACAACTATTCGGGACCTCTTTTATCAGGCATAGTTGAATTCTCAAACTCAGACTCAAAAGAAGAATATGAAGAAACTCTTGCAACCTACTTTGATCCAGAACCTACTTGGAAACCCACAAAGAAAAACGGAACAAGCAACCAACCAGAAATAATCGGAAAGGCAGCAGTATTAATAGATATTAATTCTGGGGATATTTTGTATGAAGAAAATGCTAGTAAAAAAATGCGGATTGCTAGCCTAGTTAAAATAATGACTGCTGTAATAGCCCTAGAACACAAAGATATAAACGACAAAATATATGTAACAAACCACGCAGGAGAAATTGGTGAAAACTCAATGGGTATAACACCAGGTGAGGTATACACACTGGAAGAATTACTTTATGGACTAGTACTTCATTCTGGAAATGATGCAGCATATGCAATAGCAGAGGGTGTGGCAGGAGATGACAAACGATTTATAGAATGGATGAATTACAAAGCAGAAGAAATAGGCTTAGGAAACACACATTTTGAAGATCCAAGCGGATTAGATGATAAAACATATAGCACAGCAATAGATCTAGTAAAACTAACTAGATACGCATTAAAGAATCCTGACTTCAGAGAAATTGTAAAAACAGTGGAACATGAAATATATAGTGATGAAGATAACAAATACCTTTACCTATACAACCAAACAAACCTTCTAACAACTTATCCAGGAGTAGCAGGAGTTAAGACAGGATTCACAGAAGAAGCGGGTCTTTGTCTTGTAACTTATGCAGAAAACGAGGGAAAAGAAGTAGTAGGTGTAGTTCTAAACAGCGTAGACCGAAAGGGTGACATGATTTTAATGCTTGATCATGCTTATGCCACCCTCGGTATTGATATCTCTCATAGTCTGCTTTGATCCACCTGATCCCTATGAACTCGGGGTCTCCGGTGAATTGTACCCATGCTGCCTTAAAAATGGCCTCCAACAACAATTTTAGTGCCAAATCTAAATCACAAAAAGGATACCCCACTATGTTGGATTTAATTTTGTAACTCAAAGAATCCCTCAAGGAAGGACATGTGGATACAAACTTCTCCGGATATAGTATCCCCCAAATAGCGCCTAACCAAACCTTGTTCCCGTTTGGAAAGATAATTTGGATCTGTACCTCACCCACCCTAGCCATAGCGCCAGGAATCTTGGTGGGCGAGAAGTCAACAAATATGCGTAACTTATCGTAGACACAACGCATCGGATAACCTCCTCCTGGTTACCTAATCTTTCTTTGATTTTCTAGCTTTCTTTTCTCTTTTCTCTTTCTTCTTTCTCTGTTTGATGACCTTTGCCATAAGAGACTTATGAATCTCTTCCAGAGTAACGCTATAGAAATACTCCAAGTCAAAGGAAACACCAGTATCCAATTTGCAAAGGGACAAATCATGAAGAGCCCTTTTCAAATTACAAGCAGGCTCAAATCTACCCTCATGAAGAACACCGGATATATCTTTCAGGGTACCAGTCGTACCGTTAGCAAAGGTAACTTCAATCCTAACTTTATCAACAGAAAAGTCACCAGGAATATCAGCAGTTAATTCTTCTAAAATCCGCTTGCCCTTAACTTCTACATAAAAAGTACCCATGTAATCACTCTCCTCTGGGTTATTAGATTTATTTGACCAAGATACTAGGCCTTTGTAGGCTATAAGTCAAATATAACATGTTATCATTTCTCCGTGCCCGAAATAAACCAAAAGTTAAATCCACAACAAATAGACGCAGTAAAACACTTGGAGGGACCAGCCCTTGTTGTAGCAGGACCAGGGAGTGGTAAAACAAGGGTTCTAACACACCGAGTTGCGCATCTCTTACAAGAACACTATGTACCTGAAACAAATATTCTTTGTGTAACCTTTACCAATAAGGCAGCAAATGAGATAAAGACACGTGTTAACAAACTTACAGTGCGAGAAGACTTGGAAAACGCATTACCAGGAAAACTACCCTGGGCAGGTACATTTCATTCTGTATGTGCAAAGATTCTTAGAAAACATGGATTCAAGATAGGCATTCCCCCATCATATGTAATCTATGATACTAACGATCAGGTATCTTTAATAAAACGAATTCTTAAAGATTTTGGAATTAATCCTAAACAAACAAATCCAAAAGCAGCACTTAACACAATCTCCAGTGCAAAATCAGAACTTATTAGTCCTGAAGAATATCAAAACTATGCAGCAGGTTACTTCCAAAGAACTGTTGCAAAGATATATCCTGAATATCAAAAAAGACTAAGAAAGAATGAAGCACTAGATTTTGATGACTTACTTGTTGAAACCGTAAATCTTTTTGAAAAAGATAAACCAACACTTGATCAATTTCAAAAAAACTTCCAATACATCCTTGTTGATGAATATCAAGACACAAATAAAGCTCAATATGTCTTAACAAAGCTCTTGTCAGACGCACACAAAAATTTATTTGTTGTGGGAGACATGTCTCAAGCAATTTATAGCTTTAGAGGAGCAGATTATAGAAATATCTTAAACTTTCAAAAAGATCACCCTAAGGCAAAGTTATTTAACCTAGAACAAAATTATAGATCAACACAAAATATCTTAGATAGTGCAAGAAGTGTTATCAAAAATAACTCCACACACATCCCATTAGAACTTTGGACAGAAAATGGAAAGGGAGAAAAACTAACAATACACACTTCTCGTAGCGAGAAGGGAGAAGCAAGATTCGTAATAGATCAAATGCTTGATCTTATATCCAGGAGGTACAAATACAACGAGATTGCAGTTTTATATAGAACAAATGCACAATCACGAAACATTGAAGAAAAACTCATAAAAAATAACATTCCCTACAAAATTGTAGGGGGATTAAGGTTTTATGCTCGAAAGGAGATTAAAGATGTTATTGCCTACCTAAGAGTCGTTCATAATCCAAAGGACTCTGTTTCATGGGAAAGAATAATTAATGTACCTCCAAGAGGAATAGGTAAAAAGTCACAGGAAGATATTCAAAAAACAGACTGGGACCTAAAACATATTGAATCAAGAACAAAATTACCCTTCTCAAAATGGATCGAAATGACTCAAACACATACAACACTTGAATTAATGGAAGAAATATTGGAAAAGACAGGTTATATCAAATGGCTTGATGACGGATCAGAAGAAAACCTAGTGAGGATTGAAAACATTAAGGAATTAAAAACTGTAGCAAATGAATTCCCTGATATTTCTGAATTTCTTGAAAATGTAGCCCTCATTGAAAGTTCAAACAAACCTGACCTTGGTGAAACAAATGTAGTAACCCTTATGACTGTCCATGCTTCCAAGGGACTTGAGTTTCCTGTTGTATTTGTTATTGGGATGGAAGAGGGGTTATTCCCTCATTCCCAATCAATAATGGATCTGCATGAATTAGAGGAGGAAAGAAGACTATGTTATGTAGCAATCACAAGAGCAGAAAGAAAGGTCTATCTTACAAATGCTCTTTCCAGGATGTATTTTGGAAGCAGCCAACAAAACATGCCTAGTAGATTCATAAAGGAAATTCCAGAAGAACTTGTAAGCCTTGAGGGAGAAACAAATGGAACATTAAATAACTTTGGACAGGTAAACAAAATGGCTGGAGATGTTATTGATGACTTCTTAAATGATTTAGAAGGCGACAGACAAAACTTTAATTGGGATTAAAGATGAAACACAGACAACTAACACTATTTCTAATAACCCTCGCCCTACTTAATATAAAAGGTATTCCTCAAAATAAAAATATACTAGGAGCAACAACAAAGGCCAAAGAAATTGATATAACAGAACATAAGATCAAGATGGATACAGAAACAGCCTTTGACCAATATGAAGATATCATCTATGAACCAATAGCATACGATACCCAGTACGTAGATGATGATGAAACAGAATATGGGACAGAAAAAACACTCGAAGAAGGAATCAATGGTACAAAGACAAAGACATATCTAGTAACCCACTGGTTAGGAGATGAACTTGATAGACAACTTATAAATACAGAAATAGAAAATCCAAAAAATGAACTAATAGCAAGAGGAACAAAGATTGTTTGGAAAGAATTAGCCACACCAGATCAAGGAACAATCAAATACTGGGGAAAACTCAGGGTGTTTGCAACAAAATATGATTCAACATGTCTTGGTTGTAACAACACAACAGCACTAGGCGCACCCGTACAAGAAGGTGTATGTGCGGTAGATCCAAAGGTAATCAAAATGTACACACACTTTTATGTTCCAGGATACGGTAAGTGCCAAGCACTTGATGTTGGAGGCTTAATTAAGGGTAATAGAATAGATCTTGCTTTCAAAGATCATAGAACATCTCCATGGGGAGCAGAGTATGTAGACATATATCTCATGGATAATACACCGCAGACAGATTAACCAATAACTTGCAAACTACAAAACAAATGTTAATATTTCAAAATCTATCATAGCAAAACTTCTATGAGCAACAAATAAATGGAGAGAGCATGCCCGGAATCAACGATTTAGGTAAGAAAATAGAGAGACCACCTGGTCCTCGCTATAAAAGAAAAGATAGGGTTTGCTTTTGCTGCAAAAGGAAGTTCAAAAATGTACTTTCAAACAAAGATAGTAAGGGAAACCGAATATGTTGGAG
>CAZTXE010000041.1:0-6857 GCA_964617305.1 uncultured Candidatus Saccharibacteria bacterium
GGGGGTGTTTCTTCTATGGCATCCTTAACCGACTCAACAATCATTCTAACTGGTGCTTCCAAAGCAGCCCTAATATCACTTGCTTGCACGGTAACTTCCTTTGGTAGACCTGATCTTAAATCTCTACCACGTAGCTTTGCTTCAATTTCGTCCTCCCCTTCAAATTCCATAGCACTTCCAATTGTGAATTTGATTTCTTCAGCCGTTCTCTCACCTAGGAGAAGATTATACTTTTCCTTGGCATAGCTAACAATGGCTTGATCCATTTCATCTCCAGCAACACGTAACGATTTGTTAATAACGATACCACCAAGAGAGATAACTGCTATCTCACTTGTACCTCCACCCATATCAACAATCATAGTTCCCTGGGGTTCTTGAACGGGAAGACCGGCACCAATGGCAGCAGCCATAGGTTCTTCCATAAGATAGGCAAGCCGTGCACCAGCATTTCTAGTGGCGTCTATTACAGCCTTTCTCTCAACGGATGTTATACCAGAAGGTACACCAAGTACTACTCTTGGGCGAGGAATCTTAGGATATTTTGATGGAATGTCATGCACACTTTTTATAAAGTACTCAATCATTTTTTCAGCAACGTAAAAATCAGAGATTACACCATCACGAAGTGGCCGAATTGCTTGAATGGTTTGTGGGGTTTTACCCAACATTCTTTTTGCTTCACTTCCAATTGCAAGTACTTCCTTAGTTTTTTTATGAATTGTCACAACGGAGGGTTCACGAACTAATATACCCTTACCTTTTACGTATACCAAAGTATTTGCAGTACCTAAATCTACGCCAATATCGTGTGAAAAATGTCCAAAAATCTTATTTAACATTATAAGTCGAGTGTAGCATACGGTCCCACAGATTAAATAGCTTTATGCTAAAATCCAAACGAATAAAAAACTAGGCGTACGAAAGGAGAATTGCGATGCCTATATTTACAAACGATACGAACAAAACAAGGACCGTGCACTTAGAACTGGGGATAAATGCAAATTACACTGTGGATGCACACTTAGGACCTGGAGATAGAGTCGTGTACGGTTCTGAATGGGCACAGGTTAGTAGCCCTACTACCAGTGTCAAACGTAGCCCAATGGACATAGCCGCAATTCACGTTATCGAGGCGAAAAAAACAAGCTAACTGGAATTCTTCCAGAAACCCAACAAGAAGGGACACCCCTACCCTTCTTGTTGTACCATTCTGCTAAAATACCCCCATGGCAATAAAGAAAATACTTACAGTACCAAATGAGATCCTAGAAACACCTTGTGAAAAGGTGTCTATATTTGATGATGAGGTAAAACAAATTGCCACAGACATAACAGAAACACTGCTTGCTGCAACAAATCCTGAAGGAGCGGGGCTCGCAGCTCCCCAAATAGGTATCCTTAAAAAAATCATTGTAGTACGTAGGTTTATACCAGATCCCCAAGATGCGGGAGAATCAATAAGTAAGGAATATGTACTTGTTAACCCAAAGATAATAAGCCAGTCTGAAGAAACAGAAACCAGATATGAAGCTTGTCTTAGTATTCCAAATATGTTTGGTGAGGTAGAGAGACCAAAAAAGATTAAGATTAAAGCCTTTGATGTGGAAGGAAACCCTATCAGAATGAGTGAAAGCGGTTTCTTTGCTCGTATTGTTCAACATGAAATAGATCATCTCAACGGGATTTTATTCACAACAAAAGCAGTTGGTGAGCTATTAACAAATGAGCAGCTGGAAGCCTTGTATAGTGAGGATGATAAATGAATGTAGCCTTCTTTGGAACCTCCGACAGATCAATTCCCATCCTAAACGGCCTAAAAGACTCTAAATATGACTTGGTATTATGTGTGACCAAAAATGATATGACTGTTGGTCGAAAAAAAGAGTTAAAACCAACCGCAGTTAAGACCTGGGCACAAGACAATCGAGTACAAACACTAACCATAGGTGACATGAGCCCTGCAACTACAGCGCAAATACAGGATGAGATATTATCAAAGAATATTGAGTTATGCGTGATTGCAGACTTTAGTTTCATGCTCCCAGAAGAAATTATTACCTCTCCAAAGTATGGTTTTATAAATATTCACTTCTCACTCCTCCCCCATTACCGAGGAGCAAGTCCTGTCCAATTCACAATATTAAATAGAGAAAAGAAAACAGGTATAACCTATCAACAAATGGCAAAGGAGATGGATGCGGGGAAGATAATATCTCAATCAAACTATAAACTTAAGGGAACAGAAACAACACAGGTGTTATATGATTTATTGTTTGAAAAAGCAGGCACAGAAATATCTGGGGTAATAGATAGCTATATATCAAACAACAAGCTTACAGAACAGGACCCTACAAAAATTACCTACACCTACTCACCTACTCATCCTAAAAGTACTAGGATCTTTAAAGAAGATGCAATGATCGACTGGAATAAAACACCAGAAGAAATAGATGCAATGGTGCGTGCATTTGATCCCTGGCCTATTGCATGGACAACACTAGATGAAATATCAGAATACACTGGGAAACCCCTTAGTAAAGGTAAAGATGGTACTAATACTGTGAAAATATTTGAAACAAAGGTTAGTGAGGACTCACTACAAATAAAAACATTGCAGGTGGCAGGAAAAAATAAGGTTAGTTGGAAAGATTTTGAAAACGGATACTTACGCGGTTAGTTCAACTTTGGCTTTTGCATCTTTTTTAAGTCTGCTTAAACAACCCGTACAAATTCTCATTCTCTTCTTGTTACCATCCCCAGATAAGTCCAAACGAACAGCTCTAAGGTTAGGTTTTTGGCGTCTAATGGTACGTCTAGTAACACGTCTACCAATACCACGTGGAACAAGGTTTCCCTTCATTGATTCTTTTTTACATAGTTCACAAATTCTTGCCATAACAGTGGTGATTAAAACATGGTAGAGGCAATTAGTCAACGTACGGGTGATAGGAGCTTTAAACAACAACTATCACCCAAAGATATTAATCGTCCTCGTCTTCTTCCTTTTGATCGCCATTCTTCCCTGTTAGCCCAAAACCGCGCAAAAGATAAAAAAATGGGCTTCTAGAAGGAGTGGATTTAACCTCGGGGTTATCCTCATTTGGGACAACCGGTACCACATTAATAACTGTTGTCATCCACAAACTCCTCTGTGCAATAAAAACGGATATGTTGACACATTCTACCTGATCAAATAACATTAATTCAATGCCCAATACCCCAAAAGACAGATCAAAAACAACAAGGAAATTTGAACGAATTTCTGATAAAGTAAGCGGTGTCGTAGGATCCCCCTACTGGTTCATATTCTCTCTTGTAATAATTATAGTTTGGTTGCCTTCTGGATTTCTCCTAGGGTGGGGCGAAATTTGGCATCTTATTATCAATACAACTACAACAATAATGACCTTTCTGATGGTCGCTCTCCTACATTCTTCACAGAGCAGGTGGGAAGTACGTATGGAAAAGTTGCAACAAAGAGAAAGTTCGGAAATCAAGGCAATTGAGAAAACTACGAAAAAAATTGCTTACGATAACGGCAAACAACCTGAAAAAGTCCCTTCTGAGCATGATAATGCCGTTAATTCTCTTCTTTAGAGCACTTTTATGATAAAATTCCCCTTGACTGAAGTTCGCCTGGGTAGCTCAGTTGGCCAGAGCAGCCCCCTTGTAAGGGGCAGGTCAGGAGTTCGAATCTCCTCCCAGGCTCCATGCCAGGATACCGAAGTGGTCAAACGGAGCTGTCTGTAAAACAGTTGGCGTAAGCCTACGGGGGTTCGAATCCCTCTCCTGGCACCAGGCCCACTTAGCTCAGTTGGTAGAGCGCATCCATGGTAAGGATGAGGTCGGCAGTTCGACTCTGCCAGTGGGCTCCACTAACTCTAATGAAACTAGAATATTCCTTATTGACTGGGTTTTTACATCCATATAGATTGATGTTAATGCATCTTACATACAACCAAAAGCAGAGAATTGCTAATATATTTGATAATGCAGGACAAGTTTCCCTTGGGGGAGCTGTATTACCTTTCTTGATGAAAGGTAACTATGATATTATTTTTCTATCAGGGTTGGCAGTAACAATTTTTCTATGGATCATTTCTGTAGCACTTGAAAGCGTAAGTTAACATGAATGAAATCGCTTATATATTATTTTACTTAACACTAGCTATTGTCGGCCTGGGAGTAACCATACTAATTTATACTGAGAGAAAATATGGAAACAAAAATAACAGTAAATAGGCTTGACTCCCCTTCCTATCTCCTATAACATCCCCTTGTTATGGCAAAGAAAACCAACAGAGTATTAATAGGGCTTGTCTGCAAAAAGTGCAAACACCAAAACTATGTTTCAGAAAAGAACAAAGTAAACACCACTGACAAGGTGTTGTTTAGTAAGTTCTGTAAGGTTTGTAGAGAGATAACAGAACATAAAGAAAAACCAAAACTTAAGTAATTTTCCCTAGTAAACAATTGAATGTATAATAGGGTACGTCATAGGGGCGTCGTATAATGGTAGTACAACAGTTTCCAAAACTGTTTGTGAGGGTTCGATTCCTTCCGCCCCTGCCAACCCAGAACTCCCTATAGTAACAATGATATAATACTCCAATGGAAACCAACTATAGAAAGTGGTTCAAAAAATACAATAAACACATTTCTTCCCCTGTTTCACAAAAATTATCTGAAAATCTTCTTGCAAGGGGACATCCAAAATACATGTGGGGCATGTCTAATAGACAAGAATATAAACAGCTGAAAATTGTAAAAGAAAAAAACCTCTTAATCCTAGCAAGTATGGCAGGACAGGCTATTAAGATGTTTTCTTTGGATAGCTTTGACCCAGCCCAAACTCAACCACAAATGGGTATTCATCCCATTTTTGAAAAAAGATATGATCAAAAAGTTGTAGAGATAGAAACATCTCCAGACAACAAATACGTCTTCTTCACTCTTACAGATTTCGGGAAATCAGGTTTAAAGGATAAGTTGGTTTGCATCAACTTATGTACCTTTAAAACAGTATTTGAGATAGAAACTAAAGGTAAATGGTCAAAAGCTATTGCATATCATCCTGATAAGCTGCTGGCTGTCTCCAATTGGCACAGCAATGACGTGACAATCATAGACATAAGGAACGTGAAAAAAGCAAAGGTTACACAAGTTATACCTTGCGGTACCTCTCCTAGAGGCATTGCTTTTAACAAGTCTGGTAGCTCGGGGATTATCGCGGGATACTATTCCAGAAATTTGACCTTTCTTAAATACAATAAAGTGGATAGAAAATTTTACATTGAAAAAATTACTGAACCTTTTGACTTTCCAAATTACTCAGGGAACATGCGACATGTGGTGTTTGATGATTTCCACAATCAGGCGTTTGTTTCCAATATGGGAAGGAACCTAGTCCACAAAATTAACTTACAAACACAAGACATTGTGGAATCGTATCCAGTGGCTACATTCCCCAACACAATAAAGCTCTCAGAGGACAACAAATACCTTGCGGTATCTTGCAGAGAATCAGACATGGTTTGTATTCTAAACGTGTTAAACGGTAAAATGGAAACATTGGTGGATACAGGGCCTCAACCGACAGGACTTGACTTCATTAAAGCAAACCAGCCAAAGACCTATGATATTTACGTGACTAACTTTGCCGATGATTCTGTATTTTGTAAAAGAGTAACGCTAGCATAATAGTGGGCAACCTCCTCAACTAGACCCTGCCAATCAAAACAAGCAATATTGCTAAATTTCATATAAATGATACAATTCCCAGTAGTTAGTAAATTTATGTCTTTTAGTCTCAGAACATATAGCCAATATTTCTCTATATCTTCCGTAAACAATAAGCATATTAAAAAATGAAGGTGGTGAAGTAATTTTGACAAAGTTATACGTCGGAAATCTTCCTTACAGTATGAATGACCAATCACTTAACGACTTGTTCGCAAGCCACGGTGATGTAACATCTGCAGTAGTTATTACTGACAGAGCTACAGGTAGAAGTAAAGGTTTTGGTTTCGTTGAATTCGAAGATGATGCAGCAGCAACTGCCGCTATTGAAGCTCTAAACGAATCTGAAGTAGAAGGAAGAAATCTTAAAGTAAACGTTGCTCGCCCAAAGGCTGAGTAATAAAACTTTTTTAAGTTAATAATAACGAAGATACCCCGCTTAGCGGGGTATTTTCTTTTTCTGCTAGAATACTGCCATGATTAACTTTGAACATTTCAAACAACTAGATATAAAGATTGGAACAGTAATTGAGGCAGAAACTATTCCCAATGCAGATAAACTCTTAAAACTTCAGATAGATTTAGGTACAGAAACAAGACAAGTACTTGCTGGTATAGCGGAATTCATTGATGATCCTAAAGATCTTATTGGTAAACAGATACCAGTGCTTACAAACCTGGAACCTAGAACTATGAGGGGGCTTGAAAGCCAAGGAATGATACTGGCAGCGGAAGACGGAGGCCCCGTATTACTCCACCCTGAAAAAGAAGTACCAAACGGTAGTCCAGTAATGTAACCATAAACAATTTGATATTTCTCACTTTTTTTTGTAAGATACACCTTAACCCTTTGGGGCATTTTATCAAAACAACGTTGTTGAAAAGGAGAGCAAACAATGGCAATAAACGGACCCCGTTCGGATTGCAGCAAAACTAACTCGGCACACTCAAAGTCGAACGAGACCCTTGAGGCCACAGTGGTTTCAGTGAATGAAAGTAATCACCGTGTGATGTTGGTGGGAAAAGGAGTTGGCCTCAGCAAATACCTGAATCCAGCGGGACAACGACGGAAACGCCCTTTCCGTTTTAGAGATGAAGCAGCTGCAACGCAGGTT
>CAZTXE010000042.1:0-6769 GCA_964617305.1 uncultured Candidatus Saccharibacteria bacterium
TTTTTGAAAGATGCTTATTCCACTACCCAAAAATATAAGCTGTTGTTATTGATCCTTCTGTTTGGTTTCTTTGGTATTTTACTTAATCCAGTATTTGATTACTTGTTAGGTCGTCCTGTATCAGAGGCTTTATTTAATACCAGGGAGGATTTTGTATTACTTCCCTATACTAAGGAGTACGCAGGGAATGTTGTTTTTGCCGATTTTGAATTAACACCTGATTATCCAATCTATGTAGATGACTATTTAGTCTTTCACCCAGATTTTGATGTCATACATAACAAAAATGTCTCTTCTTTGGATGTTGAAGGAAATTTTATTATTTCTTTGACTGAGAAAAAGGATTATGCTGAAGCTTTTTATACTAGCAATCCCTTCAAAGAAGTCTTAAAGGTAGAGAAGCTTTCCAAGGCATTTTATTTATCTGATGTTGATACTAAGCAATCTTACTCTCTTAAGTTTTATATAAACTGTACCGCTGATCCTGAAAAGATATATATAAAGGAGTTTAACCAAGTAGATTCGGAGATTAAGAGTAAATCTAGTTTAGTTTTGTATTTCCCTGGTTGTAGTGAAACCTCTTCTGATGCCTCTTTAGTTACTTATCAGGTTCCTTTTAGTGTATCTGAAGGTGATGTTCCCGAAAGATTATTTATGATTGAAGGCATTGATGAAAAAAGTATTGATCGTATTGAGGTCTATGAAAATGATTTTTCCAAAGATGTAAACTTTTTAAATACGGAAATGCTAAAGGGTAGGGTATTTGAGCAAAAATTAAACAGTAATAGCGAAATAACAGCTTATTCAGCTGATATTAATGTTTCAAACTCATTTTCAAATGTCTTTGGTGAACCATTTAATATTTCTCAGGCTATTAATGCCCTAAAAGAGCAAGATGTACTGGAAAATCCAGCTACAATTTGGTCTTCTCGTTTTGAGGATGTACTCATTAGGCTTTAACTGTTTTACTAAGGTTACAATTTCATATGCGGTATACTTCAAAGTATGCTGTCAAGATTCTTAATTTATCTTTACAATGATATGTCGGGTGTCATGGTAGGTTGGTTGGCTAACTATACAAACAAGTCTTATTTCATTTTTACACCTGATGGGATTCTTGAGGGAAGTACATTTTTACATTTTTTTGACAGTTTGATCATTAGGATACTTTCTTCCTTTCTGGATCCTGTAGCTTTGTTCAATTTATTAATTTTGATAAATATCTTTTTATTTATATTCTTTTGTTTGATTTTATTTAAAGCAATCTCTGGTAGGAGAAACTTAGTTATATACCTATTGTTTTCTCTTACTATGGTGGTGCAGCCCTATTTTGTTTATAGGGTGATATCTGGTACTTCAAGTCTGTACTATATCTTTTTATTCCCCTTAATCTTTTATCTTTTATACAAACGTTCTAATACCTTCTTTGTGGCTTTGATTACCTTGCTCGCTTTCGGATTCAGTAGTTATTATGGCTATTTCCTTGCGGCAATTGTCTGTTTTTGGTATCTAGCCTCACTTATAACAAAAGATCTATCAGTTAGACAATTCTTTACTAAAGTATTTCAATATTTAGCTTTGCTGGTTATAGGCTTGTTAATTTTCTTTGGGGCACTCATTATGAAAAACTCTGCCTTGACTAGTGATTATTCCTTTGGGAGCGGTGATGCCACTAGGGTTTATAGGGCAATAGAAGACTTTTATAGTTTCAGTTTACGTCCTTGGTACTTTTTCATACCCCCTGAGAGATCAGTTTATTTTGGTGAGTTTTCAGATGGTGCTTTAAAGTTAGTTGAGAATACTGGTTATTACTTAGCTGATGATTATGCAGCGGAGGAGATGGCTGGAAGCTATATGGGTTGGCCATATTTATTGGGGTTATTTACTGTGTGTGCAGTTTTGCTTGTAGGTAAGCTTTTTAAGAAGAAATTTGATGTTTTTTCAGAAATTTATGTGCATAAAGCCTTAATTAATAAGCTTTTACTAGTTTTGTTATTTATCTTTCTTGTATCTCTTCCTCCCTCCTTTACAATAAATGGTTTAAAGATTTATACACCTTCCTATATCCTTTATTATTTAGTGCCCATGTTTAGGGTTTTGGCAAGATGGGCTGTTGCTATCTTTTTTATCTTGTTATTAATCAACTTAATTTTATTTAGCAGTGTTATGTCTCACATAAAATCTATGTTTGGTAAGGTGTTTTTGATAGTAATCTTTATAGTAATAAATTACTTCACCTTTGCATTGCGTCTTCCTATAATTAATGTTTCAAAACCCCCTGAGGAAATAGGTTTTATCAAAGCATTGCCCGTTGATTCAAAAATAGCTATATATCCTAGTGGGGACTTTTATTCAATATTTTGGGTATTAAAACATGAGAAGGTTTTGATGAACCCAAGGGATGTATTTTCCGGAGAGGGAATATTTGATGCTGATTCTTTTTCAGAGATGTTGATTACTCCTGAAGGTGCTGTCTCTTTTGATGAGCATGGTGGAAACTATCTGGTTTTGTACTTAGATAGAATAAGTGATCAATCTCTCCAAAAAATCATGGAGTTAAATTCCTCAATTGAATCACGCTCAGATCTTGTGAGTTTCTTTGAGCTTCATGTTGGAGAAGCCATTTTTAATAAACAGAATGTATTGATTTTTGAAAATAATTAACGTGGCGTTTCAAGTCTATTTGGTGATTTACTATGTTTAAAGATCTAAAGAAACAATATTCAAATAACCCATTTCAGGTAGTGTTTAAACTTCTCATTCTTTTTTCCTCCTTTCTACTCTTCTTTGAACGTATTTGGGTAGGGGAGGATGCTTTCATCTTTTTTAGGTATGTACACAACCTTGTTAGTGGTAATGGGCTTGTTTTCAATGTTGGGGAGCGCATAGAAGGTTTCACTTCCCCTCTTTGGGTATTTGTATTATCTCTATCCCATATCATCTTAGGTTGGGAATATAGGCAGCTTGCAATTGTTCTCGGTCTTTTGTTTGGTACCCTAACTATCTTTATGTTGTTATTTAAGGATTCTAAAAGTTCTGTTACTTTTTCATTTGGTGTTTTAGTTTTAATTGCAAATTCAGCCTTTCGCGATTTTGTTACAAGTGGTTTTGAGACATCTCTAGTTTTGTTTCTGTTAACACTGGTAGCGCTAGATATCAAAAACATGTCGTTTCTAAAAAAGTCCTTAAAGGTAGGTTTACTTGTTGGTTTGTTGGTTTTAGCGCGTCCTGAGACCTTTCTTATCTTTGCCTTTTTGATGGTGCTTTACCTTCTGAATGCTGCTAAGCAGCATGAATGGAAACTTTTTATAAAATATCTGCTATTTCCCGCCCTACTTGTAGGTGGTTATCAGATTTTTAGGTTAGGTTACTACTCATCTCTGTTGCCTAACACCTTCTATGCTAAACACGGTGGAGATTTATATTTTGTTCAGGGATTAAATTATATCTTGGACTTTTTTAATTCTTACCCTTTAACAATAATACTTCTGGTTGTAGTAGTATTATTGGTTTTTCTGAATAAGTATTACCGTTGGGTTATTGATAAAGATTTGAAAGGAAGAATCTATTTGTTAGGTTTGTCTTTGGCATTAAGTTCCTACGTATTGTTTTCAGGTGGGGATTTTATGCATGGTAGGTCATTACTAATGGCATTTCTTTTATTAGCTATTGCATTAAATGATTTTCCAGAGATATTTATTAATGATAACTGGTCATCTTCTCTAGGGCCCAAATGGTTTCTGACTATTATTTTATCTTCTTTGGTTGTTTTCATTGGAATTCTTCAACGTCCCTATACCGTTAGAAAGGGAAGGCAGATTAATTATATAAACGATGAACGAACACACTTTGGTTTTGATAATGTTACCCCTGACGAATGGGGAGAGTATCTTAAGTTACCTATTACGGGTGAGTTTGGTTGGGCTGCTCGAGGTAATTATTACAAAGACATTGCACAGCGTGTGGAAGAGCCCATTTTGGTATATATGCCAAACATTGGTTTCTTTGGACATGCCTCTGGAGAGAATGTAAGTGTTATGGGGACTAGTCTTATTGATGGGTATCAGGCCAGAACACCTCTTGAGGTAAGAGGTAAGATTGGGCATGAGGATGAATTACGTTGGGATTACCTACTATATCGTAAACCCTCCTTTGCCTATACCCCATTCAAACAGTGGAATTCATCTGCTCAGTTCAGGTACGAGACTTCAGAATATGCTTCCGTTATAGTTGATGATCAAGATGATAGTTTCATACCGGTTTTTGATCTATCAAATACTAACTTTATTGATAAGTATTCAAAATTGGTTGAGGAGGATGTATTAGCTGTCATAAGTTCTGCACAGAGAGAGTATTTGATTGATCTTACTGATACCCATACCGGAGAAGAGAAATTAGAAGTGGGTGAATACCTTGGTTTCTTAAGATATTACTGGTTACCTTATACTTCTTCTGCTGATAGAAGTCTTTATTGGGAGAAGCGCACCTTACTGTTTGGTGCCGAAGATATAATTAGTTCCTATGAAAGATTTGAAGTGGGTGAAAAAGCTGTTGTGGACGCTTATTGGGAAGGTATAACAAGGCCACTGACTTTTGAAACCTTTGTGTCTAATATGAGGTCCGTGTTTTGAGTATACTGCTTCTTGCTAATATGCTACATTGCAATTATTCTTTGTTATGAATCAAGTACCATCAAAATATAAAATAGACATTCCGGGTTTATTTTCTCTTTCCAGTTCAGTATCTAAAATCAAAGGTTTCACATTGTTTGATGCAGATTTTGATAATCTTAAGGATTATGTTTCTGGCAATTTAGATGATAAACCGCATTATACCTACCAGGTGGGTACGCCAGAAGAACTGGTAGGAACTTCTGAGTTTACGTACAGATGGCTTTCAAAGAAGGAGGATTTTATTTATTACAACCGCCCCTTATTCCCAGGTGTAAGTTTAAAGTACTCATATAACATCAAAAAGAGGGAATTTATTGCAAATTCGCTGTATCACCATTTAGTTTCTTTTGAGTTTGGTAACATTTGGTCTACAGGAAAGGTTTTATCAAATATATTTGTATATGATCTAGCAAAGAAAGGATTTGAAACTTTTCATGGAATGGCCTTTGAATACAAAGGTAAGGTTGTATGTATGTTATCTCCTGGTGGGAATTATAAATCTCCTTTATTACGCTACATGATAAAGAAGGGTGCTACATATATTAGTGGAGATAAACTAATAATAAAGGATGGCAGGGTTTATTATGTACCTCCGCTACCATCTGAGAAGCTTACTGTGGAGGAGGGAAGATACAAAGAAACTTCTTATCAGATAACACATGTATTTTTTGCCTTTTTCGCTGACAGTGATAGTTGTACAAGTTTGAAGGATCGCCTTCTTATGCGGTCTTATTTGAACACATATTCTATGTTTAATTTCCTTGGCACTGGATGGATGACAAATATGCAGATGCTTTTGGATAGATATATTGCTACCCTGGAAAAGGAAAAGAGTTTTGGTCATGGGCAAGATTACCCTGAGACATTTTTATTAAATTTCACTAAATTCAAATCCTTATGTGAAAAAATTGATGATATACTTTTATGATGAAAAACGAAATTGCTACACACTATAATTCTGTAGGTGATGATTATTATTCCGGTTGGGAGAAAATGACCTCAGGAATGAAATATATAAGAAAGTTTGAAAAAGATTTTGTTATTGATTCCTTAAAGGATTTCAAAAAGAGTTATTCAACTAAGGTTGATCTAAAAGCACTTGATGTTGGGTGTGGTCCGGGTAGAATTGCTGATTTCTGTATGGAGGTAGGCGGTTTTTCCTATCATGGTCTTGATATATCTGCTGAAATGGTATCAGCCATCAAAAAACGTCACGGAAAGAATAAAGCTTTTGTGAAAGCGGACGTTTGTGACACTACTGGAGGATTACCTTATGATTCATCTTACTTTGATGTTGCTACATCCATCAGGGTTTTAAAGTACAACCCCGAATGGAAAAGGATTGTTAGTGAAGTTAGTAGAGTACTGCGTCCGAAGGGGCATTTCATTTTCTCCATTCCCAATAAGTATTCTCTTAATGTTTTTTCCAAAGGTGCCATACCAATTTATAAAAGTTCTATCTCTGAAATTACCAAGGTGCTAGAAGATAATGGTTTTACAGATATAAATATCAGAGAAAGTTCAAAGATTCCTGACCCTCTTTATGTGTTATTGCCTGAAAAGGTTGTGAAAGTTTTAATGTTAAACGTGGAGAAAGCACTAGCTGCAGTATTAGGAAACAAATTTTCTAGACTGTTATACATAAGCTGTGTTAAAAAATAGCCATTTCAAAGTGTCCCTAAACAAAGGAGGAATTTGTGACTGAAAGAAAGAAGTTAGTTGTACTTGTGCCCATTTCCTCTGCTGCCACCTTTGAGGGGCTTAGCGCTTTGAGGAGGAGTATTGAGGAGGTTTTGGAACCCTTTTCTTCCAAACTTGAGGTAAGTTTCCTGTTTACTGCTAATAAAAATGATTCAGATGGTTCCTCAAGAACTTTAACTTTAGCCCAAAAAGTTGCAAAGGAAGTTAGTAACAGTGAGGTTTTGATCATTGAGACAACGGGGGGTGGGATTACAGACGTTGGGGCGGGACGTTACGTGCGCGGCTTTTATGAAGCGGCCTTACGTGGGGATTATGTTATAGAACTTGATTCAGAGGATCATGACCCCCGAGTAATTGATGCGTTTGTAAAACCTCTGTTGGAGGGGAAATTAGCA
>CAZTXE010000043.1:0-6505 GCA_964617305.1 uncultured Candidatus Saccharibacteria bacterium
ATGTACAAATAATAACACCTGTTCTTAGCTGCTGTTAATAACAAATAAAAATTCAGCATATGTTATAGTAATTATTAGAAAACAAAGGAACCCTATAACAAGGAGATGATGATGATAAAAAAATTACTGATTGCCATCGTAATTGGGATGTTATTAGTAACACCCACACATGCGAAAGAAACCCCTACGGCCAAAAAGATCTCATATATCAGCGCATCAACTGGTCTGGTATTACCTGTTAGGGGGCTGGGAAATGAATCAATTAGCTCTTGGGGGTTAACACAGTGGAAAAAGGCACTTGAAAACGACCAAGAATGGTTGTTTAGCCATTTGGCGGACTCTGGTGTTAATCTCTCCCAGATAATAAAGGGGAGTACTATCACCGTCGGCTATGAAGATGGAACAACAAAACTCCTCACTGTTACTTCAGTAAATGAGCATGCGGGAAAAGGTAAAGGCCTTTTCTCTGAATACAAAAAATCAGAAAGCTTGGTACTGCAAACTTGTATCGAGAAAAATGGGGATCTAACATGGGGGATACTGATCATCGTAGCAGAACCATAAAAGAATAAACAAATGCAATAATCTAAACCGTCGTCACACATTATCCCAGAGGGGCGACGGTTTCAGACTCAAGGATAGCTTCAACTATTTAAACCACATAGATACTTCAATATGGAACCAAAAAAACTTGATATTTTATTAAAAAAACCTAATAAAAATATAAATCTGGTACAATGCCCACATGAAAACCGTCGTTGTTACAGGAGGTGCTGGCTTTTTAGGAAGTCACCTATGCGACTATCTTATAGACAAAGGTGAAAGTGTTATATGTATTGATAACCTTTTCACAGGTGATAAAAACAACATCAGGCACCTGTTAGATAACCCTAATTTTGAATTTATTAATCATGACATTGTGGATCCAATATTTATTGATGACACCTTAATAGATCAGATTTACAATCTTGCTTGTCCTGCGTCCCCCATTCACTATCAAATAAATCCAGTTAAAACTGTGAAGGCAAATACAATTGGTGTCATAAATGTTTTGGGTCTTGCAGCAAAACACAGAGCAAGAATTCTACAATCTTCCACATCAGAAATTTATGGTGATCCTATGGAACACCCACAAAGGGAAGAGTATAGAGGCAATGTATCTACCATAGGCCCCAGAGCGTGCTATGACGAGGGAAAACGTGTGGCAGAAACCCTATTTTTTGACTACAACCGCCAGCATGATGTAGATATCAAAGTAATTCGTATCTTTAATACATATGGACCACGCATGGCAGAAAATGACGGACGCGTGGTATCAAATTTCATCTTACAAATCTTAAGAGACCAACCAATAACAATTTATGGGAATGGTGAACAAACACGATCTTTTTGTTATGTAGATGATTTAATAAGGGGAATGTACAAGATGATGAACTCCGAAAACTTCACAGGCCCCGTTAATCTCGGAAATCCAGATGAATTCACAATTTTGGAACTTGCAGAAAAAATTGCTAAATTAGCTGGAAAAAAACCTGAATTTATTTACAAAGACCTCCCTAAAGATGACCCTTGTAAGAGAAAACCAGATATTGCACTTGCTAAATCTAAATTAAAATGGGAACCAAAAACGAATTTAGACAAAGGACTTAAAAAAACCATAGAATATTTCGAAAAGATTGTTGGCTAATCTTTTTTCTTTAAGTAACCACCCACAAAGGTCATTACTAAACCACTAACCCCCAATATAATAGGAGATAAGGGACCTGTATCAGGTAATTCCTCTATATCGGCATTGTTGTAACAAACAGTGGCAGTATCCGAGCCTTTGTAATCACCTGCTTGCTCAAGCTCAGCTTTGTTGACAATACACTTTTCAAAAGAGACCGTGCTATCAAACTCCGAGGATTTCAGCTGCGCCTCAATAATAAAGGTTTCATCTTCATCTGCTGCAAAATCATTCCACTCTTCGGTAAGATCATCTCCTCCAGTACGAGACATTTCATCTGGAAGAGAATCAGACATTTTCAACTTATCCTCCTCATCGTCTCCAGTATTTGTAACCTTTACCCTAAATTCAACTGTGTCTTTCTCCTCCACATTAGTAACCTTATCCTTCCAAGTGCTGTTTCCCTTCACTCTAACTTTCTTTTCAATTTCAAAAGATTCATTGGATATACATGTTTGCCCATAAGCACCATCTGAGGTACATGTAGCAAGAACCTCCCCCTTAGAAGACTTAAAACTGAGTCCTGAGTCTGAAACAAAGGCGGAAGCGGAATAAGATAGGGATAAAAATCCAATAAAAACTAGGATACTTCCAAAATTGGCAGGATATTTTAATGCTTTCATACTACAATCTTAGCAAAAATTACAACTTAATGACATCACCCTCAAACCTTAGTCCCCTTACCCACAAAGAAAGATACCAAAAATAAAACGCATAAAAACCAAGAAGCGCTGTGTAATACCAGTATTTCCTTTTTGTGAATATTTCATAAATACCTATGACAAAGATAGGTAATATCCAAATCAGATGAGTTCTATTCATAACAGGTGTAAACAAAAAATAAATGGCCAGTGAAATCAAAGCCAAAATATACTTGTTGCTTAGCTTATCTTTTACTAGGAGCCATAGAGGTACTAAGGAGCCTGCCAATAATGCAACCCAGGAATACAAAGAAGATAAACTTACCTGCATAAAATTAATTCCTGTGTAATAAGCTATATACGAAAGAAAGGGCCTACCTTGAAGTTCTCTTGTACCATGAACCAATAAAGATCCACTAAGATAAGTAACAAAGTCACTCCAAGAACCCATAAAGGGTAAACTTATTGCCACAAATACAATAAACCCGATTAGCAAAAATCTAAGCTTGTTCTTTGTTTTGTACAGAAACAAAGGAAGAAATACAATTGGAAATGTTTTAAAGGCTATGGATAAAGCAAAGAACAAAGAAGAAAGGTCATCACTCTTGCGATTTCCCTTATCCAAAAAGTATAAGGCTAACAATACAAAAAATACCGGGAATGGTTCCCAATTCGTATAACTACCAATTGATGCAAAGAAGGGATGGTACATCCAGAAGGTAAAACCAGCCAAAGCCGCAAAGTAGTTTTTCTTATACATATGCAAAAGGATCAGAACACCAACTCCAATATCTATACCAAGAAGAGGAAATCTCCATACACGCTGAATTGGAAGACCTGTCATTTCAGAAAATGCATATAGAGGAGCTTGTACATACATAAGACCAGGCAAATAAGCATAACCATGCCTCAAATCTTCCTCTGAGGTAAAGGACTTAACAGTGTATTTGTAAGGATTAATGCCAGAAAGTAGTTCTATTGAGGCGTTTCGGTATGCTTCAAAATCACCACCAGCTTGATCAAATACTTTGTACTTTTGAAAGGAAGTGAAAAGGACAATTACAACCAAAACACCAATCTTTAAGACATCAATTTTTTGGATAGTCTTACCGAACAACTTCACGGGTAGTGTAAGTCTTCCTACCAGAGGATTCAAAGTAAATTCTTAGAAGCAACTCACCCAGAAGTCCCATCATCATAGATTGAAAACCAACAATTATCATCAAAACAGAAGCAGTTAACAGTGGTCTACCACCAATACTTTGCCCCAGGAATATCTTAAGAATGGTAAGGTATACACCAACCAAACCACCAGCACCGGCAATTAGTGCCCCTGTAAAACCAAACAATCTACCTGGCATCATGTAAAAAGGTTTCTTTGCAAAATAAAGCATGAATGTAAGTGTTTGAAGATCTAACATTACTTTTACGGTTCTGTTAAAACCACTAGCATAGAAGGATGTACCGTAATCCCTGTCCTTAAACTCAACATCAAATTCTGTATATTTTGCACCATAGGTTGATAGGTAGGCGGGAATAAATCTATGCATTTCTCCATAAAGTCTAAAATTGTCTATCATAATCCTGCTGAAACCTTTCATACCAGAACCAGTGTCCTCAATTTTAACTTTGGAAATTCTTTGAATGATTTTGTTTGCTACACCACTGGTCAGTTGTCGCGATAACTTAGAATCACCCCAACGCCCAACACGATGCGTGTTCACAAAATCATAACCTTGATCAAGATAGGATAAGACACGATTTATATTATCCAAAGGAATTTCTAAATCTGCTGCTACAGTCAATACATAATAGCCAGTAGATAGGTCAAATCCAGTTTGATAAGCAGCACTCAATCCATAATTCATCATTTGATTGATACCAATTATCTCATCATGTTTCTTTGCATACCTTTCTATAACACCCCAGGTATCATCTTTACTTCCATCGTTTACTGCAATGATTTCAAAGTTATACTTATGTCCCTTTATTAGTTCAAGCAAAGCGTCAAATGTTCTATTTATATTCTTTTCCTCGTTATAACAAGGAATAACTATCGAAACTAGTTTTTTATCAGACATTATATTTTTCCTTTTTTGTACCAATTTTCTTGTTGCATATACCAATCATAGAATATTTTGATGCCTTCTTCTAATGAAGTTTTTGGATCGTATCCCAACAACTTCTTTGCTTTACTAACATCGGCATAGGTTATAATCATTTCACCCATTCTTTTTGGTTCTACCTTAAGATTTAATTTCTTACCCACAACTTTTTCTACAGCCTTGAAAAGGCTTCCTAATCCCGTAGGATCGGAGTTTCCGAGGTTTATGATCTCAAAATCAAAGGGTTTTTCTATCACCTTGTCTATCGCTTCAAACATATGACCAATGTAACAATAGTCTCTTTTTGTCTTCGCCCATTCACTTTTTGGCCAATAAACCTTGAATTCATCTCCAAATTCAGCGGATCTTATTAGCTTAGGTAAAGCCAAATCGGGTCTTAGTCTTTTACCAACTGGATTGAATATTCTAAAGACAGTAACAGGGAGACCGTAGTTTATGGAATATGTATTTAACAAAAGTTCCGCCGCACGTTTTGTTGCAGGATAAGGTGACTGAGGATCAATAATACACATATCTTCCTTAAAAGGAACAGGATTTGTACCATAGACAGAGGAGGTTGAGGCGTAGATGAAGTTTTTTACCTTATGTTTAACAGCAAGCTCTGCCATATTTACAGTTCCTTCCACATTGTTTCTAACATAAACTTCAGGTTGTTCCATGGAGGCTGTAACACCAGCCCAAGCAGCAAGATGGACTATTGTATGAAAAGGACCTTCTTTTTCAAAAATTTGATCCATTGCAGAATGATCAAGAATATCATCTCTATAAAGCTCGAAATTTGGTTTGTGTCTAAATTCTTGGATGTTATATTCTTTTATCTTAGGGTTGTAATAATCATTGAAATTATCTATACCAACGACCTCATGGCCATTTTTAAGAAAGTGTTCACATAGGTTGGAGCCAAAAAAGCCTGCAGCCCCAGTAACAAGAATTTTCATACGAAGATCATTTTATCACTTTTCAAGCCACTTTGTTTTGTGGATATTGGGCTCGGAACCATATTTAGGAAGGTCTAAATCCTTAACGTCCTTTTTACCAAGAACCCAATTTAGAGTATTTGCTACGGTTATGCCTATTTTTAGCCCGGTGAAAGAACCAGGACCTTTATTTACATCAACAATTTCAACATCTGAAATCTCCAAATTATTCTCTACAAGAATATCTCTTAGAGCGACAACAATATCCAAATCTCCAACTTTTTCAGCAACAATTTCTTTATCTTTTTTAAGTTGGACCTTCTTTTCGTATCTATCCGATGAATCTATAAATATCTTATACATTAAAACCTTTTTGAACTTGTTATTTTTCTAACACCTTCATCTTGATACTCAAAATCTATTTTAATTAGATTTTTGGTATCAATTTCACTAAAAAAAGTACTTGCAACATCTGGCCATTCGACAATTGTTATGGAATCTGATTCTAAAACAATCTCTGAAAGCCCTAAATCCTCTACTTCTTCAATACTTGTTAATCTATAAAGATCAATATGATTAACAACCTTTATATCACCAGTGCCCCCAGAATATTTTCGCATAATAACAAAGGTAGGGCTTTGAACTCTTGCATCAATACCTAAAGCTTTTACTAAAAAACTAGTAAAAGTTGTTTTTCCAGAACCTAAATCACCACGCAAAAGTAAAATATTACCTGGTTTAAGTTCAGCTGCTACTTTTCTAGCCAACTCTTCAGTTTGTTTGGTAGATAGGGATAAAACTTCCATAAAATAAGTCCTACAAAAGAGGCCGCGGCCCAATCAATGGCCACATCTGCAATCTTTCCTGTTCTATTAAATACAAATACTTGATGTATTTCATCAGAGACACCATACAAGGTAGTAAGAAGTATTGCAACAGGTATGCTCTTTGTTGCCTTATAAAACGATAAACAAAGCATGCCATACCAAAGAAGATGAGCTGCCTTATTAGCAAGGGCATTACCAAGATATGTAGGAGCAAGATATGAACCTGGACGAGAAGATAGGTAAAAAAGCAGACACATTATTAAAATAG
>CAZTXE010000044.1:0-6476 GCA_964617305.1 uncultured Candidatus Saccharibacteria bacterium
AAGAGAGACCCTGTACTGACCTTTACTGATTATGGCAAAGATGTAGTCAAGTTATATAAGATGCCTCTTGGAGGTATAGAGGCGCTGGATATTTAATTGATGGAGTATAATTAACTTAATGAAAGAAAGAATTGACACCGTCAGTAATTTTGAGAAAATAAACTCTGTGAGAAAAAAAAGAAAGATAATCATAATAGTAATAATTGCCGCAATCCTAGTACTTGGAGGCATTGTTATGAAAAAGAGCAATGGCAGTATCTTAGTCGAATCACTTGAAATCTCAAATGTAAAAGTTAAGCAGTCTGTTTCTGCTAGTGGCAAGGTTAAATCATCCGATGAAGCCGATCTAGCCTTTGCAGGTGTTGGCAGGCTTGAATATATACACGTTAAAAAAGGTGATACCGTATCAAAAGGACAACTTATTGGATATATCACAAATTATTCCAGTACTAAAACTGCAGAAGCTTCAAAGAATGCAAGAGATGTTGCTAATGCCAATTTTGATATTTATGTAGAAAACTACCAAACAAATCTTAATGCCGTTGGGGGCAAAGATGAATATGAGCTTAATTTGACCCGTCTTAGAGAGCTTTTAGCTCAAGCAGAAGCTACCTATCAGGCCTCACTAGGCACTCTTTCAAATACCTACCTATATGCTTCATTTGAAGGCACAGTCGTTGATGTATACAAGGAACAGGGCGAGGTTGTTGGTATTGGTGAAACTATTGTAAAAATAGTGAATCTTAATAGTTTAACTTTTGAAGTTGAAATAGATCAGGAAGACTTTGGACTTCTGGGTGAGGGCCAGTTAGTTGAAATTACACTTGACGCCTATGAAGACGAAGTGTTTTCTGGCGTATTAGGATCACTTCCTAAATATGCCGATGATACCTCAGAGGAATTTGAATTAGTAATATTCATAGACAAAGATCAGAATGCACCAGTTTTATTTGGTATGGCAGGGGATGCCAAAATCATTGTAGCTGAAACAGAAGATGAAGTAGCAGCATTAATTTTCGATTCAATTTATACAGAGGATAATTCCTCTTATGTTTGGATTGAAGAAGATGGTAAAGGTAAGAAACTAACAATTGAAACAGGTCTTGAAGGAGATCTATACACACAAATTACTACGGATTTATCAAATGTTAACCTTATCGAACCAAGTGACCTAGATAAAATGCACGAAGATGTAAAGGTAAAATATAAATCAGAATGAAGGTTCTAGAAGCACGTAATCTTGTAAAAACATATCAATTGGGCGACGTTGAGATTCGTGCCGTTGATGATATTTCCATAAATATTGAAAAGGGTGAATTCCTTTCAATAATTGGGAAATCAGGTTCAGGTAAATCCACATTAATGCATATGCTAGGTTTGTTAGATACCCCTACCTCAGGAGAAATACTATTGTCAGGTAAATCTGTTACAGGCTATGAGGAAGCTGAACTTGCAAAAATTAGAAATAAAGAAATCGGATTTGTTTTTCAATCCTTTAATCTTCTTGCCCGTACTTCAGCTTTAGAAAATGTCATGTTACCTCTTAAATATAGTGAGGTGCCAAGGTCCCAGTGGTTAAAAAAGGCAACAGAAATGTTGGAACTTGTTGAGCTTGGAGATAGAATTCACAACAAATCAAATGAGCTTTCCGGTGGTCAAAAACAGCGTGTAGCCATTGCCCGTGCACTGGTTACTGAACCAACAATTGTATTTGCCGATGAGCCTACAGGAAACTTAGATTCAAGAACGGGGGACGAAATGGTTACACTCTTTAACAAACTAAATAACCAAGGTAAAACAATTGTAATTGTTACACATGATCCTGATCTTGCTGAAATTGCAGAACGTGTAGTGACTATAAAAGATGGTAAGTTGTCTGAAGGAGGAAATGGGCTTTTGCAGCACACATTAGCATGAAACTATATGAGGTACTAAAAACAGCACTTTCAGCGTTAAGGGCAAATAAACTAAGATCTTCATTAACAATATTGGGAGTAATCATTGGTGTATTTGCTGTTGTAACTCTAATTGCCTTTGGTAAAGGCATGGAGAATTACATAACTGATGAATTTGATAAATTAGGATCAAACTTGATCTTTGTGTCCCCCGGAAGTGGCGATTTTACAGGAGATCCAGCAGAAACATATACCAATAATAAGCTTGCTAATAAGCACCTTAAATTAATAGAACAGCATGCGAATGACTTTCTTGTGGGGATATACCCCTACAACTTTGTAGGTGAAAATGTAAACTTTAAGACAAAGTCGTACTATTCCGAACTTGTGGGAGTTAATTATGAGGGTGTTTCTGGTTTTAACTATTTAGTCAATTCAGGTCGTTCGTTTAATAAATCAGAAGAAAAGTCGGAAGCTAAGGTAGTTATTTTAGGTCCTAATGTTGTTTCCGAATTATTTGGTAGTAGTAATCCAGTAGGAATGGATGTGAAGATAGGTAGTGAGCGTTTCGAAGTCATTGGTACATTTGAGTCAAAGGGTAGTAACTATGATGATGGTGTAATCATTCCATATACGACATTGGCAGAGATCTTTGAGATAGATAATTTTTCAAGTATTGTAGCAAAAGTTGATGACACAGCGCACGTTGCACCTGCCATTCGTCAAGTCGAATTAGCCTTGCTAAGGGACTTAAGAGACGATGAGTTCTCAGTTTTATCTCAAGCTGATGTTTTAGGTTCTATTCAGGAGATTTTGGATATTATTACCATAGCCCTTGGTGCTATTGCAGGTATCTCCTTACTTGTTGGTGGTATTGGTATTATGAATATTATGTTAGTGTCCGTGACGGAAAGAACAAGAGAGGTGGGTTTAAGAAAGGCACTGGGGGCAACACCCTCAAACATTACTATACAATTTCTAGTTGAATCTGTGTTTTTAAGTGTAATTGGAGGAATTGTGGGCTTAGGCTTAGGAGCACTTGCTACACTTAGCGTTCAACAATTTATTAGAGCAGAAATGACACCTGCAGCAATAGTTACTGCATTTGTTTTTTCTGTTGCTGTTGGAGTTATATTTGGTACTTATCCGGCAATAAATGCTGGTAAAAAAGACCCTATTACAGCATTAAGGTACGAATGAACATAGTTGAATTAATCAATACAGTACTAACAGCTTTAAGTAAAAACAAGTTAAGAACCTTTTTAACTATGCTTGGGGTAATTATTGGTGTTTTCTCTGTAGTTTCGTTGGTATCTGTAGGTGCTGGTTTAGAAAATTTTATTACAGAGAGATTTAACGCATTGGGTTCTAATCTTATTCTTGTGGCCCCGGGTAAAGCGGATTTTTCAGATGATCCTGCAAAATACTTTTCAAAGAACAAATTGGCTGATGAGCATATAGAACTAATAGAGAGGTACGTTGGCGATTCAATAGAAGCTATAACCCCTTCAATTAGATTGTCAGTTTTGGCAAAAAATAAGACTAAGACATTTAGATCAGGTATGATTGCGGGTAATTCAGATGCCTTTAGCGTTTTCGATAACACTATGTCTAGTGGACGTTTCTTTAATAATTCAGAAGTTAGATCCAAAGCGAAGGTTGTAGTCATTGGTCCCTTGGTTAGGGAAGAACTTTTTGGAGCAAAAGATGCTATTGGAGAATCAATAAAGATAAATGAGGAAAGCTATGTGGTCATTGGTGAAACGACCCCTAAGAGCTCACAATTCGATGATAGGGTGTTTATACCTTATACAACGGCTATGGAATACTTTGAAGTAGATGTTTTTTCTAGTATTGGAATGAAGGCAAAGGAGGGGGTTAATGTTGATACATTGATGAAACAGGTTGAGTTGGCTTTACTCAGGGATTTAGAGGAAGATGATTTCAGTGTCTTATCTCAGTCTGAAATTCTTGGAACAATAACCAATGTAATAGGAGTGATTACTGTTGGTGTAGGAGCTATTGCTGGTATTTCTCTTTTAGCTGGCGGTATAGGAATTATGAATATAATGTTTGTTACAGTTACAGAGAGAACTAGGGAAATTGGTCTAAGAAAGGCTTTAGGGGCAACACCAAATAGCATAGGAGTTCAGTTTCTGCTTGAATCTACCTTTCTTAGCTTAACAGGAGGTCTAATAGGTCTCTTACTGTCTCTTCTAACATCAATTTTGGTGAAAAAGTTTGTTGGGTTAGATATGTCTGTATCTTTATGGTCAGTAATTCTTGCTTTTGGATTCTCAGCATTTGTTGGAATGGTTTTTGGAACATACCCTGCAATCAAAGCTGCTAAAAAAGATCCTATTGATGCTCTACGTTATGAGTAATCATTCAAGTACAAGTGTATAAACATTGTTATCATCTAGTTTGTAATCGGTAAAGGGAGTATCAATCCCAACACCTTCATCATAAAATACCCAACTTTTAACTTCAGTTTCTGTACTACCATTTACCTCTGTAAGTCTCGTTCCATCTACAAAATAACCAATTTCATAGGTAACCATTCCTTCTCCTCTTAAATGTTCTACTAAATCGCCAAGAGAATCAGTGTTTAGAAGTGTTGTGACATGACTCGTTTGTACTAACCCATTATCAATAATTAGTTGTACCTTTGCAGGCTTAGTTTTATTCACAGGTTCCCTCTTTTCACTACTTTCCTTAAAGGGGGTAGTTTTTTGATTTAGTGTATATGAAACAAAGCTACCAATACCTATATATAGAACTAAAAAGAGTAACGCAGTAACAAGTTTGTTGTGTTTTCTTATAAACATCACTCTTTGATAATAGAAACAATACGTTGATACGTCAAATTGCTAGTAGGTCGCTTGAAGGTTATAATTGCACTTGCAAGGTAATGCATGCCTCCTTAGCTCAGTGGACAGAGCACTCGGCTTCGAACCGAGGGGTCGGGGGTTCGAATCCCTCAGGAGGCGCCATTTGTTATATTTTGGTATCATTACTAAGAATATGAAGATATATATAGCCTATAAATTTTCAAATGTACAAAACAAACAAGTAGTTCGTGAAGATGTTCAGACGCTTTCAATAATTCTAGAAGACAAGGGTCACAAGACATATATCCTTGGTAGAGACTTACAGGGATGGAAGGATCTTACGCACCCTATTAGCAGCAAGATGATCCATATCATAAAAAATCTTAGGGAAGCTGATTATGTTGTTGCCTATGTTAACTCCAGTGTATTTAGTAAAGGTCTATTATTTGAACTAATCTGGGCTAAAATATTAGGTAAATCCGTAATACTTGCAATCAGGGAAGGTATATCAGAAAAACCAGTTCGTTTCTTTGCCAATAAGACGTATGTATACAAGACTATTAAAGATTTAGAAAACTTTGAATGGACTCTAAACTAACAAAATTCACAACAAACGAAAAGATATTAATGCTCGCCCTTGATCATAGGGGTAGTTTTAAGAAGCTTATTAATCCTGATGACCCAGACAGTACTGACCCGGATGAAGCCATAGAATTAAAAAGCGAAATTATTTCTAGTGTGTACGATCAAATGAGTGGTGTACTAATTGATCCAGACTTCGGACTTCCTGCTTATAACAAATTAGATACGCACACAAAACCATTTCTTCTTCCTATTGAAGAAAGTGGTTATAAGGATATAGATGGCGAACAGCTAACAAAGCTCAAATATACTGCAGAACAAATAAAGGAAGCAGGCGCATCGGGAGTTAAACTACTCCTTCATCTAAACCCTGAGATGAAACATTTAGATAAGCAGATTGAAACTGCGGGTGCTGTAATGGAAATGGCAAAGGAAATAGATTTCCCATACTTTTTAGAACCCAGATCATATGGTAAGAAACTAGAAGAGGTTGATGTTGTAAAGATAGTTGAGATACTACTTGATGCAAAGGTACAACCAGATGTGTTTAAACTTGAATATCCTGGAAGTAAAGAGAAATGTGAAAAGATAACACAATTAGTAGGTGACACCCCATGGATACTTCTTACAAGAGGGCAAGAGTTTCTAGACTTTTATGACAACCTGGATGTAGCTATAAAGGCGGGTGCCTCAGGGTTTCTTGCAGGTAGAAGTCTTTGGCAGGAGTTTGCTTCAGTAAAGGATGAATCCAGAGAAGAGTTTTTCAATACAACACTAAAAGAACGTTTCAAAAATATTGCTGACATAGCAGTTACCTCCTAAGTACAATGGGTGTTAGAGCAGTATATATTTTATGCAATGTGTGACTATTTAATTTTGTGTAGATGAATCCATAATCTCCTATTTCAGACTCATAATCTTTTTTTCGCTCATCTTCTATGACTCCTTCAGGTTGTACTACGACTTGCTTGAAACTTTTTTCGGATACTATTCTTATCACATCAGGGTAGTTTTCTAATCCTTTTAACTGTCTATAAGCAGGGTATATTTTAAAAATTGCATGTACAATTTTCCGCATATCCTCATGAGAACCTCCTAATTGGACTCTAAGCTGATCACTTGAGTCACCTTTACTTAAGTTGAAGTTCTTCATTTCAAACGCATGTGT
>CAZTXE010000045.1:0-6434 GCA_964617305.1 uncultured Candidatus Saccharibacteria bacterium
TATACGCGCCCCATAAATTAGCACTTGCCTATGTAAAGTGTCAAGTGGTTTTGTAATAAATCTTATAGTATTATAAATCTAGTCAAATCTACAGGTCAGGAGGTACCTATGACTATCCATAGAATTAAGGATACTTGGGGGAACTGGTTGGGAAGGCCCATTTTGGTTGGTGTGGTGGTGTTTCTTATGAGCTCACCAACTGTTTTGGGTGTTGTTTTTGCAAAGGGTTTAGCTTTGGAGTGGTTGTTTCTGCCATTGGGGCTCACCCCCGCGGCATGCGTATTAACCCTAATCTATTCCGATGATTCCAAATGGGCGCGGAACACAAGGTTGAAGTTAACTGCAATTGCCTTGGGTTTTTTGCCGTGGTTCATCACAAGCAAGTTGTTGCATTGGGGGGCCTTTCCTTCATTCCTGATTTTTTGGGGGGTTATGCTGCTTGCCCATGTTCTACTTCAGTTTCTGTTTCCGAAATACTTCTAAGGGATTTTTGGGGGGATCAAACAAAAATGAGGGTTGTTAACAACAAGTTGTTGCAACCTTCATTTTTTTGGAGGCCTGGGCGGGAATCGAACCCGCGTGTAGAGGTTTTGCAGACCCCTGCCTTACCACTTGGCTACCAGGCCATGTATTGCATTGATATTTTACCACTAACATGCTAGTTTACTTATAGTAACCTATATATTTTATCTGTTACAAAACAACATGGCAGTACCAACATTTGAACCAAAACAAGAATCCAAATTCCTAACAATTTCAATATATGTTTTAGCCCTTGTAGGTGTCGGTCTACTTGTATATTTTGGTTCGGATTTGATATCTGCTCTAGGTTCTCTTAATGGGAAATCTGGAATTTCTACAGAGATTCTGTATAGCAATGGTACAGCTTATCTAGATGGTGAGTTACTAGGTGCTACTCCTTATGAATCCGCTGAATTAAAACCTGGTGAAAAAAAGGTTCGTTTGGAAAATGATTCCACCTTTTATGAAGCTACATTAAATTTTGCACCTAAATCAGAGGTTGTTGTTAAGCGAGATTTGGGAGTATCTGATGTGTTTTCCTCTGGTCAAAACTTTTGGTTAGAAAAAGATAATTCAGGAACAGTATTAAGTGTTATTTCAGATCCAGCAGGTGCTATCGTTTTCATTGATAACGCAGAGCTGGGTACAACTCCATTTTCTACTGATACTTTAACAATTGGGGAGTATGACCTGCGTGTGGAAAGTACTGGATATGAACCCCAAATGGCACGTATAAAGGTTCAAGAGGGTTACGAGTTAAATTCCTCATTAAAGTTGTTTCCAATGCCAACTCCTAAAAAAGTAGCTTTATTAGAGGGTTCTACAACTCTTTACGATGTGTACTCTAGTGAGGCTCTTGTAACATCAAATGCAGCCGAATGGGTAAGGGCTATTGTTTATTGGAATACAACTCGTGGTGTTAGTATCGCAGGGGCAGGTGTTAATAAGGAAAAGGTTTTTGATTACTTTGTTGATTATATGGGCCAGATTTACAATGCGCAGGGTGTTCTTGTAACAGCTTCTGATGGTTTTGTCCTTGAAGGTACTCAGAAGGGTGCCTATCTTAGAAGAGTTTCTGATGGCCCCGGTTTGACCGATGCAGCAAAGACGGGACTAGAGTCTCTAAATATAACTGCAGGTAAGATGGCTACGATATTACCTACAGGGTTGGGGTATTTGAATGTTCGTTCTGAGCCTGGTGTTAGTGGAGATTTACTAACAAAGGTTGATGTTGGTACTGAGTATTCCGTGCTAGAAGAGGCCACAGGTTGGGTAAAGATTAAAGTATCCGATACTGTTGAGGGTTGGGTATCTTCCACCTATGTAGAAGTTACTGAATAAGCCTTTATCTCATTTGCAAAAATCATCAATTACATCTAAAATCAAAATACTATCAGA
Organism: uncultured Candidatus Saccharibacteria bacterium; assembly: GCA_964617305.1. Taxonomy (GTDB): domain Bacteria; phylum Patescibacteriota; class WWE3; order UBA101185; family UBA10185; genus CAZTXE01. The sequence continues at coordinate 1,921 of CAZTXE010000045.1, forward strand.
CTAGTATGAGGAGAGGAAATATGTCTACTACAGTAGATGGTTACAACATTTATATGCAACATAGTCGGCGAGATGTTGGTGCTCTGTTGGTTTTTGCTGGAGCTGGTGGTGTTGCCATAGCTACCACCCTACTTGGTGCAAGCCTAGGTGCACTTATTGCTTCTGTCATAGCTTTGGTATCGTGGGAGTTAGCCATGTTAATTGGGCTTCCCCGTAGCCGTGATATTGAGGATATTAGGGTACCCCTCATTCTGATGGCTACTTGGCACCCCTCTGATTATTGGAAGCTGGCACCAATCATGGATAAGTCCTATCCACGCTATCGTGTGGTAGGAGTATTATTGCTGGTGGCCATAATTTCCACCTTGTATTATGCGATATGGCTAGTAGTTGTGCTGTTTGACCTTCTTGGTTGATCAGATTGGAGGAAGAGAATGGAGAAACAAATTACAAAAGCAGAGGCCACTCGTATTATAGGGAAACATCATCGTTCTGATGATACTCTCCTTTGGGTTTTTGCAGCAGCAAACATTGTTATCACCGCGTTGTACTTTTTTCTAGGGGGCCCATTTTTTTTGCTGATTGCTTTGTGGGCTGCCTTGTGGATAACCATCTGCTTGATAGAGGTGCCTTTAGTGCCTAACAACTGGCATCTCAAATTAACCCACCTACGCCTTTGTTTGTCTGGTGCAGCGCTCGTTGAACTTGTCAAAGTAATGGACAAGGATTCACACCAATACAAGATAGTGCGTGTATTGAGGATACTCATTTGGGTGATGTCAACTATTTTGATCTATGCTTTGTTGCGCTTCGCTATTAGGGAGGTGTTTGTCTAAACATTTTCAGAGTTTCGCCCAATCCAAGACATCTGGCCTGAGTGATTCGATTATGCTCAGGCTAGCTTGTTCCATTTCAATCAAATTAAGCTTTTTTTCATACTTAGCAGCTAGGATATGTACACCTAAATCGTTTGGATATTCTTGTTTCAGCGTTTTAAGGTAGCTTTCTGTATGTTTGATATATGTTTCATCAATGTTTTCATTACTGTTTGTTTGAGTTAAATCATGAATACTAAGAAAATAATATAAGGGTACAATGTTTCTCAGTGTTACTAAGTTCTTAGGATTTAGAGTTTGTGCCTTAATCAGATCTTTATGTGCATTTACCTTTTCATTGTCTTTATCCGTACTATCTACTGTTGAAGCAAGTAATATCTTTGCTCTTCCATATCTGTATCTAGGTTCCTCTGGGTTTTTTCTTATACTTTTGTTTGCATATTCAATTGCTTTTTCTATATTTCCTTTACTTAGTTCTTTCTGTCCTGCCATATAACTTTCATCCGCACTCAATGTATTCCAGGAATGTATTAGTAGATAGCCATATAAGACTGTTATTAAAATTGTTTTTGTTATTTTCATTTCTCTTTATTAACTCCTGCTAAAAATAACCAGAACAAGAGTGTTGTAGTAACCGTTGGCCACCCAAACATATTTGTTATATAAAGAGCCACAAGACCAGGGGTAAGGAATTTGTCCCTTTTCCTAAGGCTTATTACAAGTATCGCTAAATAGGGGATTGTTCCAAAAAGCCCAGTATTTGATAAAAGCTCTAGGTAGTAATTGTGTGGTTTGTTAAATACGAAATTCCACTCAGAAGAGTAATTTAATTCTTGTGGTCTGTATTTTTGAAATTCATAAGCGAATGTTTCTGGCCCAGTACCCAATATAATTCTTTTAGGGTTTGCCTTAATCATATTTATTGTTCCTTTCCATAGAAAGGTCCTTATATAACCAGGATCTGATAGCTGGTTATTACTTGCATTCGATTCACTTGCATACACGTGTGTATATATATGCCCTATCTTTCTAATATCAGTAATCATGTCTTTGACCTTTGTTCCAAAAATTCCTGGTTGAACAATTGCAATTAGCATTGATAAAGCTGCAAGGATAAGTGTTATTTTGAAATGTTTTCTTATTGCTTCTTTATTTAATAGTGCGAAGACAATTAAACTTGTAATTAGGCCAAGCATTCCGGATAGGGAATAAGTGAACCAGAGTGTTGCAAAGGCTAATAGGTAAAGTATTCCCCACAGATACATGTATTTCTTTTTTGTTTCAGTAACTGCAAAAAATAGAATACAAGGAATTAACATTGTCAAAAATGCAGCTAGCCAGTTTGCTTGCCCAAGGGTTGAAAATACCCTTTCTACCCCAAGTATGTGTTGCCATATACCGTATACACTTATTGGTATTACTGAAAGACAAGCTATTCTTACTAATTCAATAATTCGTTCCTTTGTAAGCTCGTTTGTTAAAAAAATGTAAAGCCCGAAGAACACAAGCACTGATACAAGGCCGCCATTAAACCTAGTGTAGTATCCCCAAACAGATGTATAGGTATGTGTGGAAAATACTGTTGATACGAGGGTTGCGGCTATGTATAAAAGAACCCATTTGTTGATCTGCTCAATCCTATTACCTTGTAATATCTTTCTTACAGCAAAGAGCCAGATAATTGTTCCACCTATAAAATAGACAAAATGCATCTTAGGAAACTCAAAAATTTCCTTGGTTCCTCCAAAAACTAGAAGGGGAGTGAAGAACACTAGAAACTTCAATAGGGGTGGAAGTATTATTTTGTATATCTTGTTATAAAGGTCTACAATTGACATATATCTTTCTACTACGCTATCATCGTAGATGAGCCTGCCTATGTTTTCAAGAATATTAGTAAAACTAGTTGACGAAGCCATTATACCTGCCATAGCCCTTTTAGCAGTGAGAATTCTGGCTGCCATATTAATTGCCAATCAACTTGGTATTGGCTTTGAAATAGGCGCCTCTGGTTTTGTATATGAAAGTGCTTCCGATTTTTTGATTGTTAACTCTTATTCCACCTTATCAATGATTTGTGTTTTGGCTGTTGGCCTATTTTATGTGTTGATAAAGTCACATATCTTTCATGATTCTCATGTTGAGCCCCATATGTCTGCAAAATTGTTTACTCTAAGACTATCCAATTTTGTTCAGACATCCTTTGATGTTTATTCCCAGGGAGCAATCTGGCTTTCCTACTCTTATCTACTTCTCTTAGCTTCCGGGGTAATGGTTTATTTTGGTTTGCTTTTCCCGTGGGTGCTGTGGGTGTCTGTTGTTCTAACATTAATATCGACATATTTACTTGTTGTGGATGTTGAAAAAGAAGTTGTATTTAAAAGATCAAGTGGTGATGATAACGACTTAGTTGATGAAGTGGTTTTGAGTTGGAATGAGGAGGATTTGGAGTGAACAAAGATATGAAACAACATATAGGAAATGTCGGTTTGATGCTTGTTCTTGTAGTTTTGATGGGGGTTCCCTTCTTGGGTTTTGGTTTCATGCGGGTTGAAAGCAATACCACCAAAGTCTTATCTGATATTGATGTTCGTCAAAATGTACCTGTGGTGACAGTAATTGATGAGGGATTATTGAGTGATACCAGAGAAACTACTGATTCTGAAGACGATTTATCAATTAGGTAGTACGTAAATAATAAGTAAGATAGCAATACCCCAAAGCAAAACAGTCGTAAATAATGGTTTATCTGAAAGCAGTACTCTTTCAGGGGATTCTCCCTCTTTCTTTTCATAAATGACATATAGGTATCTTGCTACACCATAAATCACAAGTGGGATTGTTAACATCATCCATTTTGGTGCTTTTAGTATAGAGGGTAGTAAATCAGATAATGCTGATTCATTTCTTGGGGAAGTTTGGAAGGTAAACAATGCATATGAAAGTATACAAAAACTTGATGACATGGAAATTATGCTATCTAATAAGGCATCAGGATAATGTTGTAGTGTGTTTCTAGTTTTCTTTTCTACAATATCCGATAAAAGTGTTTTTTCAGATCTTCTTTTTCCAAAAGCGAGCAAGAGGGAAAGACCAATTGTTGTTAATACCAACCAAGAGGATATAGAAACGTCGACTGCAAGACCTCCAGCAAATACACGCATAATGAATCCTGTAGATACTATTAAGGCATCAAGGATTATTATATTTCTAAAATACAAAGAGTAAGAGGTTTGTAATAATACGTAGGTCAGCCCTACTATTGAGAAAAAAGTTCCCACATAAAAATAGGATAGAGAGAATCCTGCAAGATAAAATAAGACAACCATTATCTTTGCAGTTTTCTTTGACAATTTTCCTGAAGCTATTGGGCGATTCTTTTTAATAGGGTGTTGTTTATCTTTTTCTACATCACTTAGGTCATTAAAGATATATATCCCAGAGACGAGTAATGTGAATGCAAAAAATGCTAATGTGCTTCTCCAGAAAACATCCCCATCAAAGATTATTCCATGAAAGATGGGTGCCGCAAAAACAGCTAAATTTTTAAGCCATTGCCTAGGTCTTATGGTTCTAATGATTTGGTATGCTGAATTGATCACTAAGGGAATAATAGGAGGTTTTATTGACTGCGTCTAGCTTTAATATTCGTCAAAATAATAAAGAAGGCTGCAAAAC
>CAZTXE010000046.1:0-6402 GCA_964617305.1 uncultured Candidatus Saccharibacteria bacterium
TGGGTTTTTGGTAAAACTTGTTTATCAGAGGTATTCAAGCTGACATTTTTGAGTGTTATTCCAATAGGACAATGATCACTAACGTTAATTTCTGGTTGTGTGAAGGCATCTATTAAGTTTTTTTTAAGGTCCTTATGCATGTGAATGTAATCAAATCTCCACCCACTGTTTTTTTCCTTAGTACCTTGCCTATATGCCCACCAGGTGTATAAACCTTCTTTCCCAGGATTCTTATGTCTTAAGGTATCTATATAACCTTGGTTCAAGATCTCACTTATCCAGGCTCGTTCTTCTTCCAAAAATCCCGAACGTCCCTTGTTTGCCTTAGGTTTTGCTAGATCTATCTCTGTGTGTGCGGTGTTAACATCAGCACATACGATTACTGGTTTCTTTTTGTTTTTTAGTTCACAAACAAAATCAGAGTAAAACTTAAGTTTAAAATCCAGTCTTGTCTGACCTGTATTTCCATTAGGAAAATAGCAATTAATAACAATGAAATCTTCATATTCAATAATTTGTGTTCTACCTTCTGGGTCATTTTCATCACCTTTGATTCCAGTTCTTATTGAGATAGGGGGAGTTTTTGTAAAAAGGGCTGTTCCGCTGTAACCTGGTCTTTCTGCATCGTTCCAGTAGGCATAGTAGCCAAGAGGGGAGTCAAAGGTATGATCCCTTTGTTTTTCATGAATTCTTGTTTCCTGAAGACATAGGATATCTGGTTGAGTTTCTTCCAACCAAGGCAAAAACCCCTTTCTGTAAGCAGATCTTATCCCATTTAAGTTCCAAGAATATATACTTACGGGTTTCATTAGGGTATTGTATCATTATTGCACTTATATCATTTGATATACTGTGCGCAACAAGCATGTATCTCATAAAAGAAGGAAAAATTTCAGATGTACTAAAAGTAAATGAACAAATTCCTGAGTTTAGTGTTCATTTCAGCAAAGAACATTTCGAAAATAAACTACATGGTTTAGATGGCACAATTTTATTAGCCTATCTAGAAAATGAACCTGTAGGTTTTTCTATTTGCTTTTTAGATTTAATAAATAAGTGGGGTGAATGTTGGGTTGTGGGGGTTATTCCGGAGCACCGTAAAAAAGGGGTATGTACCAAGCTTTTCGATGCTCAAGAAGATTGGGTAAGAAAGCAGGGGTTTACCAAAATAAGATTAGATGTCAATCAAAGTCGATTACAAATGTTACTTATGCATCTAAATAGAGGTTATATCATTACGGGTATAAACTTTGACACGAAGGACCATCCAGGTAAGTTGTTTATGGAAAAGGATCTCTGAATCATGGAAATAAAGGAAATAGAATCAAAAACAATACTCTCAAAGTGTGGAATACCTGGTGTTGATTATGTAATCAATCCCTATACCGGATGTAGGTTTGGTTGTACCTATTGTTATGCAAGTTTTATGGGTAGATTCATCAAGGATAAGGGTGTTAAGGACTGGGGTGAATATGTTCATATAAAAACTAATGCCCCTGATCTTTTAAGAAAAGAAATAAAGAAATTTAAAGATAAGGGTAAGGGCTTAGAAATACTTCTAAGTTCTGTTACGGATCCTTATCAGGGTGTTGAAGCAAAATATAAAATAACAAGGCAGTGTTTAGAAATATTTGCAGAATACGGCTTTGAAGGATATTTAGCTCTTCTTACTAAGTCTGATTTGGTAACCCGTGATATAGACGTTCTAAAGAAATTAAAGCATGTGTCCGTAGGAATCACTGTTACATCAACAGATGATGGTATCTCCAGATATTTTGAAAAATTTGCTCCAAATGTTTCACAAAGATTTAATGCCTTAGAAACCCTGAACAAGGAGGGGATAGATACTTATGCCTTTATAGGGCCACTTTTACCTCACTTTGTTTCATTTGAAGATGAATTAGAGAAGGTATTTAAGAAATTGTCTGATGTAGGTACTAAAAATATCTTTGTGGAGCATCTTAATCTTTCTCCATACATTAAAGGAAGGCTCATAGAGGAAATGAAAGATGTTGCTCCTGAAATTATTTCTCAATTTTATGATTCTCAGTCAGAAGATTATAGAAATGTTTTGGATGATCTAATAAATCAGCTTATTAAAAAGTACAATATGAATCTACTCACAGAAGGTGTTATTTACCATTCTGAATATCAAAAAGCTAACTCTCCTAAGTAGATGTTAAAATAAGTTCATGTTCAATTCCTATAAATTTTTCATATTCACTGAAGACCCAGATGAGCTAGTAAAGTTTTATACAGAAGCGTTGGGGTGGGGTATCGTGCGGAAATTAGAGTATGACTTGGATTATGGGTATACCTTGGAAATTTCACCAGGAGGAATGCAAGTTTGGCTTGCACAGCATTCAGAAGTAAAAGGTTCTAACAAAGATCCGTATAGGCATTTAATGAATCTTTATACAGACAAGCTCGAATATTACCTGGAGCGCGTTAGAAGTTATCCTGGTGCAAAGGTAATTGCAGAACCTTTTTCTATGGGAGAAATAATACCTGGAGAAAAGCGTTGGTGTTGCACTGTACTTGATCCTGAGGGAAACTGTCTTCAATTCATGGGTGAAAAGAACTAATTTTTAGATTTTTTGAAAAGAAGCTAAAAGTTGTTTAACTCCAAAGTTTATATTTGTTTGTAATCTTCTTTATTGTTTCGTTGTCTCCAAACATACCTATCCCGTAATATGTAAGGTCCAAAGCTTCTTGATCTCCAATTAGCTTTTCAAGTTCTGAGTCATCTCCTGTATCTATCATTTCTTTAACAAAGAACATACTTTTAATATCACTAAGCTCCCTTACCTTGTCTGCAAGGGTTGTTAGTTGGGTTTGTTTTGCAGCAAATATGATGATGGGGTATTGAGAGTTACGTGGGATATCTATCTTATCTTTGGTGCTAAAGTATTCACCAGTATCGAAACTTTCATCCATCTTATTTCCAAAATATGCTGATATATGGCTGACCGTGTTCATTGCTTTCCATGAAGGTAAATCTTTGCTTACAACAATTGCTATTCTCTTTGTAAAATCTTGATTAGTCATTAGTTTTATTTTCTTTAGCAGTCTGATAAATACCTAGTAATATCCAACCTACAAGGTATATATATACCAAATATGCAAAGGAGTCACCTTTTAATGAGATCATGCCCACGTTGTACATGGTTAGTCCCCAAAATGTATTCCATATAAAGCTTGAGATAAGCAAAGGTTTAAATATTTGTTTGTATGTATAACCCTCACTACCAACATGTATGCAAGTAAGGGCTGCAAAGTGTGGGTGCCAGAGTGTGGTAAGAAAACGAATCCAAAGAGATTTTGTTGTACTTATGTCTTTAGGTTCTTTCTTACTAGTTTTGTAACCCACAAAGTAATTAACATTGTAGGCAATAAATGCAAACCCATAGATAAGAAGATATGTAATAAACCCACGCACAGGATTTCCAGCTGCTAGAGCCATCGTAGTTAGAATAACTAAAGACCCCGGAAAGTAAGAGGATACTCCCACCATATTTTCTAGAAAGGATATGGGTCCAATGACAAGTAAACCATGTTTATTTACAGCTTCCTTTATATAAAGTGCAATATCACTAATTGGAGGAATAACATTTAAATAATTAAGTAGGCTCAGAACACCTAGAAGTATAAGAAGTGTTAGGGGAACTTTGATTTTACTGATTAAGAGCTTTTTGTTTATCACTCGTATTTCCGCTTAATATAAAACTTGTCTGCTAGGTAGTTTTCTATTACTTCAAAGCTAGGAAAGTATCTTGGGTGGGGAAGGTTTTTAAGATCAAACCATTCCCATTCTTCAATTTCGTCAGGTTCCATTACTTTAGCTTCACCAGCCCATTTCTTTGCCACCAAACCAACAGTAACAAAATGGGCATGCTCGTTAATGCAGTTGTGTACAGAAATCACCTGTGGGCTTTTGATTTTTATTCCTGTTTCTTCAAAGACCTCTCTAGCTGCCCCTTCTTCCAGTGATTCTCCCCAGTCTAGTTTTCCTCCTGGTATACACCACTCACCAGCACTTCTAAAAGCAGAATCTGCTTTATCTGGATCTGTATGGCGTCTGCCTAGAAGTATTTTTCCGTCTTTTTCTAGCACAACCCCAAAACCCGTTCCTACTCTTTTTTTAGACATGAATTTATTTTAGCAGGTTATATAACGTTCCTTTACTTTTCGGATCATTGCTGTACCTATTCCTATCAAAATAAGCATGGAAAGTCCCGCAACCCTATATTTGATAATAGGGAAGTTACTTAAAACAAGTGTAACGCCACCCCATGTTAATGGCCCTATTACAGAAGCAAATCTTTGAAAGGTGGAATAGAACCCAAAGTATTCTCCTAATTGATCTGGTGGAGATATTTTCATAAGTAAGGCACGGGAGGCTACATAGAAACCACCCCAACCCATTCCTGCAATAATTGCCACACTGTATAGTACCCAAACACTTGTCCCTAAAAACCCTATTAGGAAAATAGCTATTAATAAAAGACACGAGTGAATAAGAATTTTTTTAGTTCCAACCTTGTCGCTCAAAACTCCAAGAATATAACTTCCTATTATTTGTGTAACAAACATGATTACCAGCATAGTAAATTTCTGTGCATCAGTTATTCCGTATATCCTGTCCATCACTATTGCGAAATACAATTGTATTGTTATTACTGCGTCTGATACAAATGAGAAACCCAGTAAGAAGATACCAATGTTTTTGTGTTCTTTAAACAATGCTTTAAACCCTTTAATTGTTCCACTGTAAATTTCTTTGATGTTTATTTGTTTTGTCTCAATCTTTCCTTTTTCCTTAAATAAGAGAAGCATGGGAAGGGTTAGAATGATAAAACCAATTAAAGCAGGTAAAAAAACCTGGCTCCTACCACTTTGCCCCAAAAGAGTTATTTTACCCGTAGCAAATGGTAACAGGATAGCCGTACCAAGAAGAAAGCCTCCGTTATTAAACGCATCTCCTAATCCGGCAATTTTTCCCCGAGTCTTTTTAGTTGATAAAGGTTTTAGCAAAGCATTGTAGGAGACTAAACTTAGTTGAAACAAAGTTTGAACTAACAAATAAAACAATAAGACTCCAATCACGCGAGCTTTTGGATCCATGTTGGAGGTAATTGTGATAACAAGACCAACATTAGCTAGATACATTAAGATGGTAGTCCATTTTACAAAGGGTGTTCTCTTTCCAATCCTATCTGACCAAGCACCAAGTAGGGGAGAGAGTATCAAAACAAAGACAGTTGCGAGAGCAGAAGTGCCCCCATACCATATATCTGCAAAACCATTATCTAGTACAACCCACTGTGCAAGATAGAATCCACCTTTTGCAGTTTGAAGAAAGGAATTTCCAGCATCATATAAGAGCCAGGTAATAAGGTTCATGCCCATATATACATACTATCAGAAAACATTGTGTTGGCTGACTATCAGGTGCCTAAGACATGCCACACTGATATAATTTCAGCATGAGCTCCTGGGAACATATTTTCAAGAAAGATGGCAAAGTGTTTGAAGAAGTAAATGAGGGCCTTATTAAGGCGGTTGACTTGTTCAAAAAGGATAAGGTATCACGTGTTTTAGATTTAGGCTTTGGTTCGGGTAGACATACTGTGTTTCTTGCTTCACAAGGTTTTGAGGTTTATGGCACTGATTTATCAGAAACGGGTTTGGAGATGACCAATAAGTGGTTGTCAAAAGAGAACTTAACTGCCTCATTATCTTTGGCATCCTGTTATGAAAGGTTTCCATTTGAAAATGATTTCTTTGATGCTGTGGTATCTACCAGAGTTATCTACCACAACTATCATGACAAGGTACTTTATTGTATTTCGGAAATAGAGCGTGTATTAAGACAAAAAGGATTGTTATATGCCTTAGTACCTGATCAACGGTATAAAGACAGAGATTTAATATTAAAGAAGGTTGAAGACCATACCTTTATTCCACAGAATGGAGATGAAGTTGGTGTTCCTCATGTAATTTATGATGAGAAACTTCTATATTCAGACTTTAAGAATTTTGAAATCCTGGATTTGAAATATAGTGAAACGGATCACTACGCTTTCCTTGCTAAAAGAAAATAACCGAAGTTAAAATCTTTTAGTTGGTGATTTCCAAATTGGGGAGTGGTGGGGAGGGTCAAAATACCCCAAAACAGTCTTTTTAGAGAGTTTGGTTTTAGTTCAATTAACCCCTTTGTAATGTTATTTAGGTGAGTAGCTAGTAATCCATTTGATTGCATCGTCTATGGGGTCTTTGGTTAGGACGTCGGGAGTTATTTTTCCGACGAATTCTTTTTTATCTCTTGAAAGTGTGCTTGTTGTTGCAAGAAATAAAATGGAACCATCATCTAGTTCAATTGAAGCATTTGCTGTTGTTTTA